>JAEUTF010000079.1 GCA_016788185.1 Bacteroidia bacterium
ATGTTGAAAAAGGAGCCGAAAATTTGAAAAGTGAGGTCAATGACTAACTTTGACCTAAGCAATAACCATCCATCATTTAAGCGTTTAACCTAAAAAGCAATCACTATGTCAGGCGTGAACAAAGTATTTCTGATTGGCAACCTTGGTAAAGATCCGGAGTACCGTCACATGGAGGGCGGCATCATGGTGGCAAAGTTCCCTCTTGCAACCACCGAGTATTTCAAAAACAAAGAAGGACAAAGGCAGGATCAGACAGAGTGGCACAATATCGTATTATGGCGCGGACTGGCTGAGGCAGCCGAGAAACTGCAGTTGCACAAAGGGCACATGGTTTTTATAGAAGGAAAGTTGAGAACACGAAGCTGGGAAAAGGACGGTGTGAAGCGTTATGCCACAGAAATAATAGCCGAAAACATGACCATGCTGAGCAAGCGCGATTCGCAAAGCGGAACTCAGGGCGACTTTGGCACGCAGGATACGACTCCTCCGGTGAATGACCTGGGCGGCGATCTCCCCTTTTAATTTGACTTTCTGAAAATCCACCCATGAACTTACGGTGACAGGAGCCACAATGCCGATGCATTACCGGAAGCCGGTTTCAACACGATGACATTATTCCGCCTTGCCTTCTTCCTGGTCCTTTCCCTGCTTTCCTTTTCATGCGGAGAAGAAGAGCTCAGCCCCAGGCCCCGCGGCTATTTCAGGATAGAACTGCCGGAGAGAAAATTTTCTCTCTTTGATCCGGTATCCTGTCCCTTCCGATTTGAAATTCCGGATTATGCCATTCCGGTTCCGGATACCAATCAACTATCGGAACCTTGCTGGTGGTACCTGGTGATGCCAAAGTTGAATGCGCAGCTGTATCTGACCTATAAACCTTTAAATGGAGATGTGGATCGTTACCTGGAAGATACCCATACCCTCGTTTACAAACATACCGCTCGTGCCAGCTCCATCGATGAACAGGTGATTTCGTTTAAGCCGGGTGTGAGCGGTGTGCTGTATACCTTGGGGGGAGAGGCCGCTTCTGCCACGCAGTTTTTTGTCACCGACAGCGTACATCACTTTCTGCGGGGCGCGGTGTATTTCAATAGCGCTCCGAATGCCGATTCGCTGGCTCCTGTACAGGACTATATCCGGGAGGATCTCCTGCGGCTTCTGAAAAGCCTGGAATGGAAGTGAGGCCTGAAATTCTTTTCACGTCCTGTGGTACACACGATCTTTTATTGATTTGCGAATTTTAAAACTTCTTCCAGCAACAAGGCGGGCTGATCGGCATGTACCCAGTGACCGGCACCCGGGATGCTGACCAGTTCTGCTTTCGGATACCCTTGCAGTATTTCGTTCATGCGATAGGGATCGATATAAGCCGACTTGTCACCCTTTACAAATAACACAGGAGTTTGAACCGGCGTTTCCGGCCAGCTTGCTTCGCCTACTTCCTCAATCTGTGCATCAATCACAGCCAGGTTAAAACGCCAGTCCAATGTGCCATCCTCTTTTCTGTAAAGGTTTTTGAGAAGAAATTGCCTTGTGCCCTGATCGTGGATATTTTCACGCAGTATACTTTCAGCTTCCGTGCGGGAGCGCAGGGATTGCGGATGTACCCGGCGCAAAGCATCCAGTATCTCCCGGTGATGGACAGGATACGCCCAGGGTGCAATGTCAACAATTACCGCTTTTTGGATCAGGCCGGGATAATCGCAAAGTACCCTGAGCGTGGCTTTGCCTCCCATGCTGTGTCCCAGCACTATCGCTTGTTCAAGTTGCAACTCGTTGATCAGTCCGGCAATGTCGGCCGCCATGGCCGGATAGGTGTGCGCGGATGCGTGCGCTGAATGTCCGTGATTGCGTAAATCTGCAAGAATCACCTGGTAGCCATGTCCGGCCAGCTGACGGCCGAAGCTCTGCCAGTTATCGCTCATGCCAAAGAGTCCGTGAAAAATGAGGAAGGGTTTTCCTTCCCCCATGATCCGGTGATGCAATGTAACGGTCATACATTATTTATTTATGGATGTTGGTGGAATATCCGTGATATTCATGGTATTCGGTGGATTTCGGGGGGTAGAGTTTCCCCCGTGTGAATGAACAGCAGGAAGAATCACTTACTTTTGCGCGCATGAATGTAATGGTGCGTAAAGGTACAAAAGAGGATATGCCGGCCGTTCATGCCCTTATTTGTGAGTTGGCGGAATACGAAAAGGCCCCTCAGGAAGTAAGCAATACGGTGGAAGACATGCTGGAAGATGGTTTTGGCCCGAACCCTGTTTTTTTCTGTTTGGTTGCGGAGGTGGACGGCAGGGTGCTGGGCACCGCGGTGTATCATCTCAAGTACAGTACCTGGAAAGGGAAAGGAGTGTACCTGGATGATATCGTGGTAACGGCTTCCATGCGCGGTCAGAAAATCGGAAGTCAGCTCTTTGAACAGGTGATCAGAGAGGCGGCAGGCATGAAGGCAAAACAATTGCATTGGCAGGTACT
>JAEUTF010000071.1 GCA_016788185.1 Bacteroidia bacterium
ACCCTGAAATCTTTTTCATTGTGAATCACCAGCATCGGCGTATCCCAGTTCTGAACGAACTGATGCGGTGAGAACGCATCAAAACTCTTTGGTTTGGGTTGATCCCAGTAATTACCGCCCATGTCATGCTGGGCGAAGAACATTTCTTCCGTAGCTCCGAATTCCGATTCGAGGTTGAACACACCGCAATGCGAAATGAAGGCCTTGAATCTTTTGTTGTGATGCCCGGCCAGCCAGTACACGGAGAAACCGCCGAAGCTGGCGCCCACGCAGCCCAGCCTGTTTTTATCCACATAATTTTCCCTGCTCACATCGTCGATGGCGGAAAGCAGGTCTTTCATGGCCTGGCCGCCCCAGTCGCCGGTGATTTCATCGTTCCAGGCTTCGCCAAACGACGGTAAGCCGCGGCGGTTAGGTGCCACCACGATATACCCTTTGGCGGCCATCAGGCTGTAGTTCCAGCGGTAACTGAAGGCCTGGCTCACCACGCTCTGCGGACCACCCTGGCACATGAGCAGGGCGGGATACTTCTTGCCCGGATCAAAATCCGGAGGATACACCACCCACACCAGCATGTCTTTCCCGTCGGTGGTTTTCACCATGCGTTTTTGTACCGTACTTTTTTTCAAAGGTCCCCACAGACTTTGGTTGGTGTTGCTGATCATTCTGGCTTCACCGTTCTGTGCATTCACCCTGAACAGCTCTGACGGCATATTGATTTCAGTGCGGCTGGCTACGATGTTCAGGGTCTTTCCCGATCCGGCCACCGTGATTTCATTGTAGTCCGCCTGGGCGTCCGTGAGTTGGCGCAGGGGAGTGGGGTTTTTAAGGTTGTTCTCCAACAGGAAAATCTGTTTGGTGGCGTTTTTTGCCGCCGTAAATACAATCGTCTTGCTGTCGGTAGTCCAGGCGAGGTTGTCGACCGAATAGTCAAAAGCGGGGAGCAGTTCTGTTTTTTGCCGGTTGCCGAAGGTGTATTGAAACAAACGGTTGCGGTCGCTTTCATAGCCGGGGGTTTCCATGCTAAGCCAGAGGAGTTTTTTTCCGTCGGGCGACCAGCAGGGGTCGTTGTCGTAGCCGTTCATGCCTTCGGTCAGGTTCAGGGTGCTGCCCGCGGTGAGGTCATAGAGGTAAATGTCGGTATTGGTACTCACGGCCGCTGCGGTACCGTTCAGCTTTTTGCAGGTATAGGCCAGGGTCTTGCCGTCGGGCGAAAACTGAACCTGTTCGTCGCCGCCGAAGGGCGCCGTGGGTGCATCCCAGCGCTCCCCGGGCATGATGTCTACCCCGGCCCCGATGGTTCCGTTGGCATAACTGGCCACAAAGAGATGGCTGTAGGCGTAGTCGTGCCAGGCATTCCAGTGCCGGTACATCAGTCCGTCAATGATACGGGCCCCGTCTGTCTTCGGAAGATCGGGGTAGAGTTCACTGGGTTTCTTTTCCAGCTTTACATCGGCGCTGTACCAGATGTGTGCTAACGACGGGGCATATCCGAATTGGTTGATGCCACCGGCCAGGGCCGAGACCTGGGTTTTGGCGCTTCCGTCGGGATTCATTTCCCAGAGCTGGGCATCGCCGTTTTTATCGGCCATGATAAAACCGATTTTCTTTCCGTCGGGTCTCCAGCGGGCACTCCCTTCATCGGCAGCGCTGTTGGCCAGTGCCACGGGCGTTCCTCCGTCGGCGGGCAGGAGGTAAATATCACTCTGTCCTTTGTTGGCCGCCAAGTCGAAATACCGGACATTGTACAGCACCGACTTCCCGTCGGGCGACAATCGCGGATCGGAAACGCGGCCCAGTTTCCAGAGCAATTCCGGGCTGAGGTTTTGTGCAGTGGCAGGGCCGCATGCAGCGGCCAGCAGGAAGATATAAATGAATCGTTTCATGGTGTGCAGTGATTTTCAAATATCCTAAAAAATTGAATAGGGCAGGGTTCCGGCCGGATCTAAAAGCAGGTCATGGCAATCCACGGGCCGCTGAGCAAGTCCCGAAAACCCCCTCAGAGCTTCAGTTTCTGGTAAACATTCTGCCGGTCGAGCTGAATCACTTTACCGGGTGCCGGATCTTCCATTTCCAGATCTTCGATCCGGATCCGTACCAGGCGAAGCGTGGGGAAACCTACGGCGGCGGTCATCTTCCGCACCTGTCTGTTCTTTCCTTCGGTGAGGGAAAGCTCCAGCCAGGAGTCCGGAACCGTTTTACGGAAGCGGATGGGAGGGTTTCGTTCCGGCAGTACCGGTGGTTCGGATTTACGGGCCCGGGCGGGCCGGGTCCGGTGTATTTTTCCGTCGATGCTGATGCTAACGCCTTCGCGTAGCTGATCCAATGCTTTTTTCGTGATTTCCCCTTCCACCTGGATCAGGTAGGTCCGCCAGTGCTTGTTGGCGGGATCGAGGAATTTCTTGTTGATCCGGCTGTCGTTGGTGAGCAGCAGCAGTCCTTCGCTGTCGGCATCCAGCCGTCCTACGGGGTACACGTCCTTCGGAAACTCATACAAAGAACCCAGGCCCGGCTTATCGCCTTCCGGCCGGAACTGGCAATGTACACCGAAAGGTTTATAAAGCAGGTAATAGTCCATCGTTCGCGGCAGGAAGATTACAGGCGCTGCGGAGGGAAAGGCGCAGGCCGGGAATTCCTCCCTTTGTAGTTCCCTAGAAGTTGATCTTAAATTCCACGCGCCGGTTTTTCGCCCTTCCCGCAGAAGATTTGTTATCGGCTACCGGTACTGTGTCGCCGTAGCCTTTGGCGGTGAGCCGTTCGGCGGCGATGCCTTTGCCCTGTAAGTAGGCCTTTACGGCGTCCGCCCGGCGTTGCGAGAGGTCGATGTTGGAAGCCTTGTCGCCGGTAGAGTCGGTGTGTCCGTTGATTTCGAGCAGCCAGGCCGGATTTTCCGTCATCACCTTCACCACATTGTCGAGGATGGTGTGGGATACCTTGCGGATCACGGCTTTTCCGGTTTCAAACTGTATGCCCTGCAAAGCCTGCGTGAAAAGCTGCTTCACTTCTTCCTTCACCTCCGGACAGCCTTTGTTGGCTTCGATGCCGGCTACATCCGGGCATTTGTCATCAAGGTCGGCGATGTTGTCCGCATCCCGGTCCGGGCAGCCGCGCAGGGCCGCCAGGCCTTTTTCCTGCGGACAACGGTCATCAGGATCGATCAGGCCGTCTTCATCACTGTCGGGACATCCTTTGAGCGCAGCGCTGCCTTTAAGGTCCGGACAGCGGTCATCCGCATCCGTGATACCGTCGCCGTCCCGGTCCGGGCAGCCGTTGGTAGCAGGATCGCTGGTGACGAGACCGGCCACCTCCACGCAACGGTCAATGCTGTCGGTCACGGAATCGCCGTCTTTATCCGGGCAACCTTTGGCGGAAGATTTTCCGGCAAGGTCCGGACAGGCATCGCTGAAGTCCGCAATGCCGTCACCGTCACGGTCGAGCGGACAGCCTTTGTTGTCCACTTTCACGCCGGCAGGGGTGTCTGGGCATTTGTCTTTTTTATCGGATACACCGTCCTGATCCGCATCTTTGGAGCAGGCCATGTTCCAGCTGAGCCCGATGCTGTGCATCAAAAAGGCGTCGTTGTTGTCTTTTGCTTCCTTGTCGCGGTTGTCGTGATCGGTATAGGCAAAAGTTTCCTGGAGGTTCAAACTGAAACGGTCGCTCAGGCTGATTTTTAATCCGGCGCCAAAGGGAAAGTAGAGGTCAGTGCCCGGGCGTTTCAGCTTGTTCAGGTAGCTGATGCCGATGCCCGCAAAGCCATAGGGGTTGATCTTAAAGCGCTCTTCCTTAAAAAGCGAAACGCGCATGTGCCCGTTCCATTGCAGCTGATCCGCCTCGAAATTGTTCAGCTGATCTTCCCTGTAACCAAAACTGCCTACGGTGGCATTCATGGCGAAATCAAAATGGCTGGCTACATACCAGGCCGTGGTCAGGCCAACATGCATATGGGCGTCCTGTCCCTGGCTGTTGTAAAAGCCCTGGCCGAGGTCGCCGTTGTACTGTGTCAGACCCCCCCAGAGGCCCAGAGCAAAAGGTTTTTGTGCGGTTTGGGAGAGGGCCATCAGGGGAAGTAAAATGGCCGGGAGTAGCACTTTAAAGAGGCGTTTCATAAATTCATGATTTATGATGCAAAGGTAGTTTTATACCTGACACCAGGGCTCCCTGAACCTGCTTTTATCGTTGTTCCGTTGCAGTGTGCAGGAGATCTTTTTTCCCCTGATTTCAGTCCGCCCGGCAGCTTGCCCGCATGCGATCATCCGGTTGAAATTCCTGGCAGAAATCAGAAATCAATTTGTACCTTTGCAGCAGTTCTTAAAATTTGCTTATCAAGAAAGGTGGAGGGACTGCGCCCTTTGAAGCCTTGGCAACCCTTGAGCAGTGCGCTGCTTCGTTCAGCCGGCCGTCGGATGTATAGTCCTTTGATTATCAACCGGCCATATGTATGCCGGAACGAATCCAGGCCATCCTGCTCCGGAAGGTGCCACATCCAGTCTCGTCGTCACGACGGGAAAAGATAAGACCCGGAAGACCTGAATATTCAATTAAAAAAAATTATAAAATCTCTTCTGGCGGCCGGAAGGGATTTTTTTCTTTCCGGGCTGACCCGAACCACCGTATGGCTGTACACCCGATCCGTCAAGAATTAGAACACCGTGTCCTCGTCATCGACGGGGCCATGGGCACCATGATCCAGCGCTACCAGTTGCAGGAGGAAGATTACCGGGGCAAGCGTTTTGCCGGATGGCCCCATGACCTGAAGGGCAACAACGACCTCCTGAGTCTGACACGGCCCGACATCATCCTGTCGATCCACAAGGCCTACCTGGATGCCGGTGCCGATATCATCGAGACCAACACCTTTAACGCGCAGCGTATTTCCCTGGCCGATTACAGGATGGAAACCCTGGCCTATGAAATGAATCTTGCCTCGGCGAAGCTGGCCGTGCAGGCGGTACACGAGTGGATGGCGGCTAACCCTCAGGCAGGTCCGAAATTTGTGGCCGGCGCCCTGGGGCCCACCAACCGGACCGCATCGCTCAGCCCCGATGTCAACGATCCCGGCTTCCGTGCCGTTTCTTTCGATGAGCTCGTGGAGGCGTATACCGAGCAGGTGAACGGGCTCCTCGACGGCGGAGCGGACCTGCTCCTGATCGAAACTATTTTTGATACGCTGAATGCCAAGGCGGCCCTGTTCGCCATCCAAAGCGTATTGGAAGCACGCAGGCTGGACGTGCCCATCATGGTGTCGGGGACCATCACCGATGCCAGCGGACGTACGCTCAGCGGACAAACGGTGGAGGCCTTCCTGCACGCGGTGTCGCACATCGACCTTCTGAGCATCGGCCTGAACTGCGCCCTGGGCGCGAAGGAGATGCGTCCCTACCTGGAGGAGCTGAGTGAAAAGGCGCCGTTTTATATCAGTGCCTACCCCAACGCGGGCCTGCCAAACCAGTTTGGCGAATACGACGAAAGCCCTCATCACATGGGGCATCAGATCAGGGATTTCCTCACCAGCGGCTTTCTGAACATCGTAGGCGGTTGCTGCGGGACCACCCCTGAACATATCCGTGAAATTTCGCTCCTGGCCAAACAATGTCCGCCGCGGAAAGTGCCTCCGCGGGATACGCTCCTGCACCTCAGCGGGCTCGAAGCCGTGACCCTCCGTCCCGACAGTAATTTTATGAATGTGGGTGAAAGGACCAACGTGACGGGTAGCCGAAAATTTGCGAAACTGATCATCGGTGAGCAATACGAAGAAGCCCTCGCCATTGCCCGCGACCAGGTGGAAGGCGGCGCGCAGGCCATCGACATCAACATGGACGAAGGCATGCTCGACTCCGCCGCGGCCATGGTGAAGTTTCTGCACCTGGTGGCCTCCGAGCCCGACATCGCAAAGCTGCCCGTCATGATCGATTCCTCGAAGTTTCATGTGATCGAAGCGGGATTGAAGTGCACGCAGGGCAAGAGCATCGTCAACTCCATCTCCATGAAAGAAGGAGAAGCTGAATTTTTAAGACAGGCCGGTATCATCCGGAAGTACGGAGCCGCCGTGATCGTCATGGCTTTTGATGAAGAAGGGCAGGCCGATTCCTACCAGCGACGCATTGATATTTGTGCAAGAGCGTATCGATTACTGACCGGGAAGATCCATTTCCCGCCGCAGGATATCATTTTCGATCCGAACATTTTTCCGGTTGCCACCGGCATGGAGGAGCATCGCCGCAACGCCATTGATTTTTTTGAAGCGACCGCCTGGATCAAGAAGAATCTTCCCCTTGCCAAGGTGAGCGGTGGAGTCAGCAATGTGTCCTTCTCCTTCAGAGGAAACGATCACGTACGCGAAGCCATTCATGCCGCCTTTCTTTACCATGCCATCAAAGCCGGCATGGACATGGGCATTGTGAACCCGGGTCAGTTGCAGGTGTACGATGAAATTCCCCCAGCGCTGCTGGAGCGCGTCGAAGACGTGCTGTTTGACCGGCGGGAGGATGCCACCGAACGACTGATCACCTATGCCGAACAGATCAAAGGAGCCGGTAAGAAACAGGAGCGCGATGAAGCCTGGAGAGAAGGCACCGTTGAAGAACGGCTCACCCACGCCTTGGTAAAAGGCGTGGTGGAATACATCGAGGCCGACGTGGAGGAAGCACGGAAAAATTATCCGAAGGCCCTGCACCTGATTGAGGGCCCCTTGATGGACGGCATGAACGTGGTGGGCGACCTCTTCGGGGCCGGAAAAATGTTTTTACCGCAGGTGGTGAAAAGCGCCCGCGTGATGAAGAAAGCGGTGGCGTACCTGCTTCCATTTCTCGAAGCGGAAAAGACCGAAGGAGCCCATAAAAAGGGAAAGATTCTTATGGCTACCGTGAAAGGCGATGTACACGACATCGGGAAGAACATCGTTGGGGTGGTGCTGGCCTGCAACAATTACGAGGTGATCGACCTGGGGGTGATGGTGCCGGCCGATAAAATTCTCGATGCCGCCATGGAGCACAATGCGGATATCATCGGCCTGAGCGGACTCATCACGCCGTCCCTCGATGAAATGGTTCATGTGGCGAAAGAAATGGAGCGACGCAAATTTGATATTCCCTTGCTGATTGGAGGCGCTACAACCTCCAAAGTGCATACGGCGGTTAAAATTGCCCCGCATTATTCCCATCCTGTGGTCCACGTAAACGACGCTTCCCGTTCTGTCCCCGTCGCCAGCGCTTTGCTGTCGAAAGAACAGAGGCAGGAATTTACCGGGCGCACCAGCGATGAGTACGAGCGTTTGCGCAAGCAACATGCGGGAGCGCAGGCGCAGAATAAATTTATTTCCATCCACGAAGCACGTGCACATGCCTGGCCCGGTGACTGGAATGCCGTGAAAGTGTTTGCCCCTATAAAGCCGGGAATAACAGTCCTGAAAGAGTATCCGCTCGCGGAGCTGGCGGATTACATCGACTGGACGCCGTTCTTCCATGCCTGGGAGATGAAAGGATCGTATCCGAAAATCCTGAAAGATCCGGAACGCGGCGTGGAAGCTCAAAAACTATATGATGATGCACAGCGCATGCTGCAACAACTCATCAGAGAAAAATGGATACGGGCGAATGCTGTCTTTGGATTATTTCCGGCAGGGGCGGAGGGAGACGATATCCTGGTGTTCACGGATGAGCAACGCCACGAAACCGCCGCGAAGTTTCATACCCTGCGTCAGCAAACGAAGAAACCGGAAGGTCAGTACAATCTGGCTTTGGCTGATTTTATTGCTCCGCTGTCTTCCGGTGTAAAAGATTACATCGGCGCTTTTGCAGTGACGGCAGGGGAGGGGATTGATGAGCATATCGCAAGGTTCGAAGCCAGTCACGACGATTACAACGCCATCCTGCTCAAAGCCCTTGCCGACCGGCTGGCGGAAGCTTTTGCCGAACGTTTGCACGAACGGGTACGCAGGGAGTTCTGGGGCTATGCGGCCGATGAATCATGTACCCAAACCGAACTCATTGCAGAGGAATACGCAGGCATTCGTCCGGCGCCGGGCTATCCCGCACAACCGGATCACACGGAGAAGCGTACCATCTGGACCTTGCTCGATGTGGATCAGCACGCCGGCATTACCCTCACCGAAAGTTTGGCCATGGTACCCACCGCTGCCGTCAGCGGATTGTATTTCGCACACCCCGCCTCACACTATTTCGGTCTCGGTAAAATACAACGCGATCAGGTGGAAGATTACGCCAAACGGAAAAGTATGTCGATAGATGATGCTGAACGCTGGCTGGGACCGATATTGGGTTACGAGCCGGTAGTTGCGTGATAGTGGTAGTGACAGGTCGCATCCAGTCACCGTTAGAATTTAAAAATTTGTTGGCATCGTCACAATTCGTTTCTCCCGCACTGTAGGCGAGTTACATATAACGCATCTACAATGCGGGGGGTCTGTTGGATAGTGACAGGTTGCGAAATGTTGGGACGAGAAATGTCTTGTCTTGTTGTTCAAAGCCTGTTAATAAATAGCGGGGGGGGGGGTAATATTCACTTTTTTAAAATGTACTTTTCCCTCGGTTTTTAACAATTCTTTTTATGGATTAAACAATATTTGTTAGTAACACGCTCAAGGCAGTGATTACTAAAGTTTATTTCTTGAAA
>JAEUTF010000119.1 GCA_016788185.1 Bacteroidia bacterium
CGGATGGCTTTACGGCTGCTGCCCTCCAACTCCATGATTTCAATGATGCTTTTTTCATCCAATGTATGCTGGAAGGGCTTGAAGGCGGCATGAAAGGAGATCAGTTCATGCATATTGTATTCTTCGGGCAGATCCAGGTAAGGGGCAGCATACCCCAGGTAGGTATACCAGGATTCAGGGCGAATGAGTGCGCCCTTCTCCGAATAGGTGATCCGGCCCTCGTTCAATGACTGAAAGCCTGACAGAACCTGTAAAAGGGTGGACTTGCCGGAGCCGTTTAAACCGGTAATGGCTATTCTTTCAGGTCCTGATACCTGCAGATCCAGGTTCCTGAAGATCCATTGTCCCTGGAATTTCTTTCCGGCGGCCTGGAGTTGAATCTGGATCAAGTGGGAGTGTGTTTATTCGGTCTTCTGAAAGCTGCTGACAGGTCCCCGGATGATGCCTTTTTCGGAAGCCTTTATGAAATCAAGAATCTGGTCGCGGTGAACGGATGCCGAAAAATTCTCCTCCACCATGGCGATGGCTTTGGAGATGTTGAATCCCTTTTGGAAAATGGTGCGATAAATGTTCTGAATTTCTTCAATGATTTCCTTACTGTATCCTCTTCTGCTCAGTCCTACCGAATTGATGCCGGCATAACTCAGGGGCTCCCGGGCGGCTTTCACAAAAGGAGGTACGTTTTTCCGTACTCCCGTTTGCCCTCCGATGAAACTGTGCGCACCGATATTCATAAACTGTGAAACACCTACGTAGCCTTCCAGGATCGCCCAATCTTCAATGGTCACATGCCCCGCGAGGTTCACCGAGTTGGCCAGGATCACATTGTTTCCTAATATGCAATCATGGGCTACGTGTACATACGCCATCAGGAGGCAGTTGTTGCCTACTTCCGTGCGACCCATCGCTGCCGTGCCTTTGTTGATGGTTACACATTCACGGATGGTGGTATGGTCGCCAATGATGGCGGTGGTTTCCTCTCCTTTAAATTTCAGATCCTGAGGAATAGCGGAAATCACGGCACCCGGAAAAATCTTGCAGTTCTTCCCGATTCTTGCTCCGTCAAAAATGCTTACGTTAGAGCCGATCCAGGTGTTGTCGCCGATCTCGACATCACCGGAAATGAATGTAAACGGATCAACCTGAACATTGCTGCCAATGCGGGCTTTCGGATCAATACATGCAAGAGGATGCACCATCAGTTTTTCTTTACAATTTGTGCCATCATCTCAGCCTCCATCACCACTTTGTCCCCGACAATCGCCTCTCCTTTCATGTGGCAGATGCCTCTTCGGATAGGACTCACCAGTTTCAGATCAAATATAACCGTATCTCCGGGACTTACTTTTTGCTTGAAGCGTGCTTCGGTGATTTTCATGAAATACGTCCAGTAATTTTCAGGATCCGGTACGGTATTCAGCACCAGAATTCCTCCGGTCTGGGCCATGGCCTCAATCAGCAACACCCCCGGCATCACCGGATTGTTGGGGAAGTGTCCCTGAAAAAACCATTCGTTCATGGTTACATTCTTCACCCCAACCACTTTTTCATGATCCAGTTCAATGATCTTATCGATCAGTAAAAAAGGGATGCGGTGCGGCAGCATGGTCGTGATCTTGTTAATGTCACACACCGGGGTGCCCGTAAGATCATACTTGCGAACTGTTTTTACTTTATCACGCTTGATGACTTCCTTGATCTTTTTGGCAAACTCCACATTGGCGGCATGGCCGGGTCTGGCTGCCAGAATATGGCATTGAATAGGCATTCCCACCAGTGCAAAATCGCCAATGATATCCAGAAGCTTATGGCGGGCGGGTTCATTCTGGAAGTGCAGCTGAACATTGTTGAGGATGCCTTTCTCCTTCACCTGTACGCTGGGTTTATTGAACAAGGCGGCCAGTTCATCCAGTTTATCCTGACTGATTTCGCGGTCGACCACCACAATGGCATTGTCAAGGTCACCTCCTTTTACCAGGTTGTGTTTGACGAGTGATTCCAGTTCATGCAGGAAGCAAAAGGTGCGGCAGGGCGAAAAATCATTTCTGAACTCTTCAATTTTATGCAGTTGAGCATGTTGGGTTCCCAGCACCGGACTGTTGTAGTCCACCATCACGGTGATCCGGTAATCCGGACTTGGAACCGCAAGCATCTCCACGTTCCGCGCGGGTTCTTCATAGCTGAGAACTTCATTCAGTACATATACTTCACGGTCGGCCGTCTGTTCTACCGTACCGGCCCGGGTGAGGGCTTCTATAAAAGGTGCTGAACTTCCGTCCATGATAGGAACTTCCGGTCCATCCACTTCAATGATCACATTGTCAATTTCCATACCGACCAGGGCCGCCAGGGCATGTTCGGTGGTGCTGATCCTTGCTCCGTTCTGCTGAAGGGTGGTGCCACGGGAAGTGTCCACTACATTGTGCGCATCTACATCAATCAGTGGCTCGCCTTCCAGATCAATACGCTTGAATTTGAACCAGTGGTTTTCCGGGGCAGGCTTGAAAGTGAGGTTTACTTTTACCCCGGTATGTAGTCCAACTCCTGAAACGGTTACCGCTTGCTTTATTGTTTTTTGCTTTTGAAACATATGGAATAATCAGGAAGATGCAGACCTTAATTCAGACAGTGTTTTCTGAAGATCCGATATTTTCTTTTCGAGTTCAGGAAGTTTCCGGAAGAGGACATACGTGCGTTTGTAATCGCTGATATTGAAAGCGGGGGAACCCTGCAATATTTCACCCGATCGGGTGATGCTGCTTCCCACCCCTGATTGAGCGGCAATTTTAACCCCATCGGCAATCTGTAAATGCCCCACAATTCCTACCTGTCCTCCGATCATGCAGTTTTTTCCGATTTTGGTGGAGCCGGCGATGCCGGTCTGAGCGGCAATGACTGTGTTTTCACCGATTTCCACATTGTGGGCCACTTGTATCAGGTTGTCCAGCTTAACCCCTTTGCGGATGATGGAACTGCCCAGAGTGGCCCGGTCGATGGTGCTGTTGGCACCAATTTCCACATGATCTTCAATGATTACATTGCCGATCTGTGCTACTTTCTGGTAGTTGCCATCGTTGGGCTGAAATCCAAAACCATCCCCGCCGATCACCACCCCCGCATGTAAGGTGACGTTATTACCGATGATGCAATCCGAATATACTTTTACACCGGGAAATAAAGTCGTGTCGTTTCCGATGACGCAGTTGTCTCCGATATACGAGTTGGGATAAATTTTTACCCGGTCGCCCAGTTTTACATTTTTTCCGACATACGAAAAGGCACCGAGGTAAATTTCAACTCCGGCATGAGCGCTTGGGTCCATGAAGGAGGGTTGTTCAATACCGGTTTTATTTCTGCGGATCGTGTTGTAGACATCAAGGAGCTTTGCAAAACTCTGGTAGGCATTTTCAACCCGAACCAGGGTAGCACGGACGGGTTTTTCGGCCTGAAAATCGCGGTTGGTGATGACCACAGAAGCCTCTGTATTGTAAATGTAATGCGTGTAGGCAGGGTTGGCCAGAAAGGTCAGGGAACCTGGACTCCCTTCCTCAATTTTGGAAAGTTTTGACACTTTCTCCCCGGGATTGCCTTCTACAATGCCCTGAAGCAAATCTGCGATCTGTTGCGCGGTAAATTCCATGACAGCCTGCAAATTTAGCAATAAAGATGATGGGTTTTTCGCCGGACTATCTAAATAAATTATTGATTATCAATTAATTCTGGCAGCACACAAATAAAGTGCTTTTGGATGGCTGATGAAAGAACGGCAACCTCCATTTGATCGCTGGCCGCTGAAAGTTCAATGGAAGATCCATCCCGGTAAAGAATCCGGATGGGTTCGCCTTTGGGATCATAGGCACTGTTGCTGATGGAGCCCTTGAATGCGAAATAATGGCTTTCTTCTTCTGATAAACGAAAGGCATTCATGGCTGTTTTCCGGTAGTTCGTGGTGTCAAGGTCCGAATAGGGGTCTTTTCGCATCCTGATTTTATACAACTGTCTGTTTACCATGCCCTTGCAAAGCCGACTCAGCACGGTATCTGAATGATCGGCCCAAACTTTAATGCTGGTAAAAACATCGTAGTCATCCAGTTTTGCATAGCGATTGAGCAATTCGGGATTCCGGACGAAATCACTTTCCTCAAAATTATTTTCAAGAAAGAACTGAAAATCCGGTGTAGCAAACAATCGTTCGCCTTTTGTCACCAGTTCTTTGGCGCGCAATAAAATTTTAACCAGCAATTGTTCAGCCGCCAGTACGGTTTTATGCAGATACACCTGCCAGTACATGAGCCGGCGTGCGATAATGAATTTTTCAATGGAATAAACTCCTTTTTCCTCTACCACTAATTTTCCATTAAAAACGTCGAGCATTTTAATGATTCTCTGCGCGCCGATTTTTCCTTCAAGCACTCCGGTGTAAAAACTGTCGCGGTTGAGGTAGTCCAGACGGTCCATGTCCAACTGACTGGAGATCATCTGATGAAGAAAATGTTTTTCATAGGTTCCGAGGAAAATCCTGATGGCAAGGTCGAGTTGTCCGCCCATCTCTTCGTTCAGTTTTTCCATGAGAAGCCTCGATACGGTTTCATGACTGATTCCGGTTACGATGCTGTGTTCGAGCGCATGCGAGAAAGGGCTGTGTCCGATATCGTGCAGTAAGATGGCAACTTCAACGCCCAGTGCTTCCTCATCGCTGATTACCTGGCCTTTCGAGCGCAATGTATCAATGGCCTGCGTGGTCAGGTGCAATGCACCCAATGCATGGTGAAAACGGGTATGTAATGCACCGGGATAAACCATATGGCTCAGGCCAAGCTGACGGATCCTGCGCAGGCGTTGAAACCAGGGATGTTCAACAAGGTCGAAAATCAGAGGGTGAGGAAGTGTGATGAACCCGTAAACCGGGTCGTTGAAGATTTTTTTCTTATTGGTATTCAAAATGTGAACCTTGGGACTGCGAATTTACGGTTTCATCAGGCAATTCCTGCAGTGAATGTCATAAAGTAAGGCGGATCCTGAAATAATCCCGTCTTTAAGACGTTCTATCCTGCATCGCTTACCTTTGCAGGCAAGGGTTTATTTCGGGCATTTACTTCAATACGATAATCAACTGAAAATGGAAAAGGTACAGATCCTCTGGGCGGATGATGAAATTGATCTATTGAAACCTCATATCATGTTCCTCGAAAACAAGGGGTATCAGGTGACCACGGCTACCAATGGCCGTGATGCCGTGGATCTGGTGAAGGCGCAACAATACGATATCGTTTTCCTGGATGAAAATATGCCGGGATTAAACGGATTGGAAACGTTGGTACAAATTAAGAATATCCGTAGTTCGGTTCCGGTGGTAATGATTACCAAAAACGAAGAAGAGGCGATCATGGAGGAGGCCATCGGCGGGAAGATTGCCGATTACCTGATCAAGCCGGTCAATCCGAATCAGATACTTCTATCGCTTAAAAAGAATCTGGAAGATAAAAGGCTGATCAGTGAGCGAACCAGCCAGGGATATCAGCAGGAATTCAGGCAGATCGGCATGAGCATGAGTGATCGTCTCAGCTGGTCGGAGTGGGTGGATGTGTACAAGAAACTGGTGTTTTGGGAAATCGAACTGGAGCAAACCAAGGACCCCGGCATGTACGATATTCTCACGATGCAGAAATCGGAAGCCAACCAGCTCTTTTCCAAATTCGTTGAGTCCAACTATCTGTCCTGGCTGAAGGATCCTGACAAAGCGCCCTTGCTTTCCCATCATCTCCTCCGTAAAAAGGCCTTGCCACTGGCTGATCAGTATGAGGAGCCGGTCTTTTTTTTGTTGATCGACAATCTCCGTTACGATCAGTGGAAAGTGATTCAGCCTGCCATTCAGGAATTGTTTAAGGTGGTGGAAGAGGATACCTATTGCAGTATACTACCCACGGCCACTCAATATGCCCGGAACGCCATCTTTTCGGGCATGATGCCCTCCGAAATTCAAAAGCGTTTTCCGGATAAATGGGTGGGTGATGATGAAGAAGAGGGAAAAAACAATTATGAAGAGTTCTTCCTTGCCGACCAGTTGCAGCGCCTGAGGAAAACCTATAAATACTCCTATACCAAAATCACCAACCTGGAGGCTGGGAAAACCCTGGCGGAACAGGTTCCCAATCTGTTCCGTAACAAGTTCAACGTTATTGTATACAATTTCGTTGATATGCTTTCGCACGCACGCACGGACATGCAGGTGATCAAGGAACTGGCCGAGGATGAGAAGGCATACAGAAGCATTACCCGATCCTGGTTTGAGCATTCACCCCTGCTGGAGACACTGCGGAAAATTGCCGAGAAGCCGGCCAGACTGATCATTACCACGGATCATGGCACCATCAGGGTAAAGGAGCCTTCAAAAATTGTTGGGGACCGGAACACCAATACCAACCTGCGTTACAAGTTGGGTAAAAACCTGAATTATGAAAAGAAGGATGTTTTGGAGATCAGGAACCCTTCCGATGCCTTTTTGCCGCGTGTAAACGTTAGCACGGCCTATGTGTTTGTGAAGGGGGATAAGTTCTTTGCCTATCCGAACAACTTCAATTACTATGTAAACTTTTACCGGAACACCTTTCAGCACGGGGGGATTTCTCCGGAAGAAATGATCATTCCGGTGATTACACTTCAGAGTAAGGGATGATAAAACAATGGTGGGTGGAAGGGCCGGAGGACCTGGCATCGCTTGTTCCGGAATTACTTGATTTTATCGCGGAGCGCAGAGTAATCTGCTTTCATGGAGACCTTGGTGCCGGAAAAACAACCCTTATTAAATCGATTTGCCTGGAACTGGGAGTCCTGGAAGAAGTACAAAGCCCCAGCTTTTCGATTGTCAATGAATACCTGCTACCCGGAGGTGAACCCGTTTACCATTTTGATTTTTACCGGTTGAAAAGTGAAGAAGAAGCTTACGACCTGGGCTATGAAAACTACTTTTTCTCCGGTTATTTTTGCTTTATTGAATGGCCCGAAAAAGTCGGAGGTTTGCTGAATCTGAAAAAAGCAGATATTTTTATAGAACCTTTGGCCGGAAAACGGCATATAAGATGTGAATTATGACAAAAGGTCTATCCGGTATGACTTCTCTGGCCCAGCAGGGGATTTTACTACCGCAGGAAAGCGTGCTGGAAGTAGGGAAGTTGCGCCAGGATTTATTCATTGGTATTCCCAAAGAAATTTCCTTCCAGGAGAAGAGGATTCCCCTTGTGCCGGAGGCGGTTGCGGTATTGGTAAACCAGGGCCACCGGATCCTGATCGAAACAGGGGCCGGTACCAGCGCCAATTTCACCGACTCGGATTACAGCGAAGCCGGTGCGCAGATAGCCTACTCGCCGGAAGATGTCTATAAAGCCGATATCATTCTGAAGGTGGCACCCCCTTCCCTAAAGGAACTGGAGTATTTTAAAGACAAACAATTCCTGATGTCGATCCTGCAGATCGGCATGCAACAGGAAGGCTATGTTCAGCGCTTGAGTTCTAAAAAAGTGACGGCCCTGGCCTATGAGTATCTGAAAGACGAAACATCTGTTTATCCGGTAATTCAGGCCATGAGTGAGATTGTCGGTGGTGCTGCTATTCTGATTGCCTCCGAGTTGCTCAGCAATACCACGGGCGGGAAGGGAGAACTTCTGGGGGGCGTGCCCGGTATTCCCCCTACCGAGGTGGTGATCATCGGTGCAGGAACAGTAAGTGAGTATGCAGCCAGGGCGGCCATGGGACTGGGTGCCAATGTGCGGATTTTTGACACTTCTGTGTATAAATTGCGAAGAATACAAAGAAACCTTGGCAGTCGCGTCTATACCTCCACCATTAATCCCACGGTGCTTTTGAAGGCGCTCAAGACCTGTGATGTGGCCATCGGTGCTATCTTGTCGAAAGAAGGACGTTCCCCCGTGATCGTGACGGAAGAAATGGTTTCCGAAATGAGTTTTGGTTCCGTCATCATCGATGTGAGCATTGACCAGGGTGGATGTTTTGAAACATCAGAGGTGACCAATCATTCAGAGCCCACCTTTAAGAAATACGGGGTAACCCATTATTGTGTACCCAACATTGCAAGTCGTGTTTCGCGTACGGCCTCCTATGCGCTCAGCAATATCTTTACACCAATTCTCATCAATATGGGTGAAGAAGGAGGAATGGATGCCTTGCTATGGAAAGATGCACATGTGCGTTCAGCCGCGTATTTGTACAGAGGTACGGTAACCAACCGTTTTGTTGCAGATTATTGCAAGCTTCCATTTCGTGACCTGAATCTGCTCATGGCAGCGAGGATTTAGTTTTTCCGGAAATCGATTTTTTAAAAGATCCAATGAGAACTACACAGTACATCCGATGAACTGTTTCTTTGAATCAGATGGAGGAGAGTGTCCCTGTTTTTGAACCGAATTGATTTAAAAAAAAGGCTGTCTTTCAAAGACAGCCTTTTTTTGTAAATCCAATTTATAATTCTACTCAACCATTAACCTCAATTGATGCATTTCGCTGTTGATTCGGATGACGATGGAATAAATTCCAGTAGACAGTTCACCAATGTTCAGAAGTTTACTGTTTACTCCTTCGATCGCTTCACCTTGTTCTCTCATGAGCGTCCTTCCGGAAAGGTCGTTCAGATACAACTCGTAGTTGCTATTCATTGTCGAGATGAATTGAATGTTGGCTGATTGCCTGGCCGGGTTCGGATACACCGATACTTCCCTGATAGAGGCTTCCTCCGCATATCTTGGACCATTGCAGTAAGCAAAGTTGAGACTGATTCCACTCAGGGATCTGGTGCTTCCTTGTCCACATGCATTGCTTGCCCGAACAGAAATCACCTGTCCGTTGGATGGATTGGGCCCAAAATTCACCACAATCGTCTTGCTGCCTTGTCCGGAAACAATCGTTGCTCCGCCAGGCACTGTCCATGCATAGGAAGTTGCACCGGCCGTAGTTGGAATTTCATAGGTTACACCACTTTGTCCCGGACATAGATTAACAGGTCCTGAGATGACAGCAGGTTGTCCGGGAGCGCCATAGATGGTGAGGGTCCTTGTGTTACCGCTGCCGCAACCGTTTACTCCCGTTACAGTGATCAGTCCACTGGTGAAACTGCTGCTGACACTTACCGTGATTGAATTGCTGCCTTGTCCATTCAGTATTGTAATGCCGGAAGAGGCATTCCAAGTGTAACTGGTCGCATTTGGGCTTCCGGCAGTGGTAAAGACGGCACTGCTGGTTCCGCACAAGCCGGTGTTCAGTCCGGTAATTACCGCCGGAGTCGACGGTGTGTTGAATGAAATAGTTTTACTGCGCGCAGGGCCGGTTCCGCAAACATTGACAGCACTGACGGATACAGACCCTCCACCATAGGAGCCACTGACGCTGGCGGTGATGATGTTGGTTCCGTTGCCGTTGAGGATAGTAATGCCGGCAGGCACAGTCCAGGTGTATGAAGAAGCTCTTGCTACATTGGCCACCGAGTACGTGACTATGTCGCCGGGGCAAACTTTAGCAGGGCCGGATATTGAAGATGGAGCTACAGGGGCTGTGTAGTTGATATCCATCAAGGTTGAAGTTGTTGCAAATGCTCCGCAACTTGTGCTGGCAGTTACACTGATTTGCCCGACAATGCCATTGTGCACAGATTGTGCTGTCCAGCTAACCAGGATCGAATTTGTGCCTTGTCCGCTCACAATGCTTATTCCGGATGGTACAGTCCAGAAGTAGCTATTGGCGGTTGCCACCGGAGAAATACTGAATGTTCCGATATTGAAGATTACCGGTACACATTGCTGAGCAGGACCAGCAATTGTTCCGATTGGCACAATAACATTGTCATCTATTACTCCATTGCAATCATCGTCCACCCCGTTGCAGACTTCAGCGGCAGCTGGGTTGACGGTGGCATCGTTGTCGTTGCAGTCGTTGCTGGTTGCCACACCGCAGGCTACAGGAGCGCCGGCACCGAAACCATCAAGGTCGCCATCGGCATAGAGCAGTTGCGTGTCGTCGCAATCTGAATTGTCCAGGATGTAGCCTACCGGAGCGCCGTTGCAGGTAGACTGAGAAACGGCATTGTTCCCGAAACCGTCGCCATCGGCGTCCGCATAGTAAGTTACGAAGGTGAGACCATCGTCGGCAGTACCGTCGCAGTCGTCGTCCACCCCGTTGCAGACTTCAGCGGTAGCCGGGTTGACGGCGGCATTGAGATCGTCGCAGTCACCGTTTACAGTTACGGAACCGGCAATGGGGTTGCAGGAAGAAGTGGCCGTACCGGCACCGAAGCCGTCACCGTCACCGTCTACATAATAATCAAGGAAGGTAAGACCGTCGTCGGCAGTACCGTCACAGTCGTCGTCCACCCCGTTGCAGACTTCAGCGGCAGCCGGGTTGACGGCGGCATTGAGATCGTCGCAGTCACCGTTTACAATTACGGAACCGGCAATGGGGTTGCAGGAAGAAGTGGCCGCACCGGCACCGAAGCCGTCACCGTCACCGTCTACATAATAATCAAGGAAGGTGAGACCATCGTCGGCAGTGCCGTCGCAGTCGTCGTCCACACCGTTGCAGACTTCAGTGGCAGCCGGGTTGACGGCGGCATTGAGATCGTCGCAGTCACCGTTTACATTTACGGAACCGGCAATGGGGTTGCAGGAAGAAGTGGCCGCACCGTCACCGAAGCCGTCACCGTCACCATCTACATAATAATCAAGGAAGGTAAGACCGTCGTCGGCAGTACCGTCACAGTCATCGTCCACCCCGTTGCAGACTTCAGTGGCTGCCGGGTTGACGGCGGCATTGAGATCATCGCAGTCACCATTTTGCAGGGAGCTGGAAGCGGGTGCCTGGCAGAAGTTGCCCAGGAGCACGTCGCCAAATCCATCAGAATCGTCATCGGAATAGTAATCAAGGAAGGTGAGACCGTCGTCGGCAGTACCGTCGCAGTCATCGTCCACCCCGTTGCAGACTTCAGCGGCAGCCGG
>JAEUTF010000124.1 GCA_016788185.1 Bacteroidia bacterium
AGGCGTAAGCTTCTTTCACCAACTGCCTGTATTCGTGCGATAGCGTTTGCGCACCGGACTGAGCTGCGGTGAACATAAGCATCAGGGTGCATGCATGGAGTCTCATCTTTCCTTGAAGGCTGCTTTCTGATTTTCGGCCCGGGACATGACTCAGCTAACGCCATCATGAACCTGCCAACCGCAGATCAAAGGTAAAAGTACGAAAAGAGTGATGGGCCGCATAAAAAATCAAAAGCGGAAAATGGTGGAAAAAATAATCCTGTTCTCCTCCTTCACCAGATCGGCCTTGTATCCGGAAGGATTACCTATGGGAGGGTTCCAGCCATTGGAAGATGTTAAACCTCCGCGGCCTGTGAAATAGGGTACATTGGCATGACGGCTGACAAATTCTGCGCCGAAGGTCACATATTCATTCGGCATGAACTGCAGCCCGGCAGAAGCATCCCAGGCCTCAAACGGATCGCCGGGTTGCTGTGTAAATATAGCATTGCCTCCAGGCAACAAGGTGAGGTATCGTCCGGGGTTTTTGATGTAACCTCCGCCGAAGGTAAAGGCCCATTGCTGTGCTGGACCGAGCCAGCAACGATGATAGAACATCCAGCTCAGAAAATACTGCGCCGGTTTTGCTTCCGTTCCATCAAAAGGCACCACCCCTCCTCCGTTTTCAAAACCCAGATCTGCAGTCAGGGAGAACGCTGCTTTTGAAATGAATTTGGAGGAGGGTTGGTTTCTGTACCGGATAATGGCACTGTGGTCGGTATGAAACCTCATCCTTCCTTTGTTGTCTGGTGTATCCCAGCCTACATAAGAACTGGAAAGTACGGATGCCCACTCTCTGGGCCGCCATTGTATCTGAAATCCAGCCCCCGGCGCCTCATTGAACATCGCGTAACTCTGCCATCCGTTGATGAGCCATAACTCCAGTTTTAACGTATGGCCCGGATACACCTGCATGCGCGCCCCGGTGAAAAACCAGGGTGTGTTATCGCTGGTGAAAGAGGGCTGATAATTCCAGTTCTCAAAATTATTATAGGAAAGAAGTCCGACATACGATTTAAACAAACCGAAATCTATATTGATTCCCTTCCATTTTTTCAGATGTATCCCGGCATAGGCCTCCGTCACATACTGCATGGCTTTATAAAGATCGTATTGGCCGCGCAACGGACTAAGATCATTCTTTGGTATGCTGCTGGCCCTGGTACCAAATTGCAGCATCAGTTTAGCTCTGGCTCCGCTCTTCGGTTCATTGATTTCCCCTCCGGCTTCTATGTACGAAATGTTAAATTCGTTGCTCCTGAAGGTGGCCGTTGAACCGCTGTTGCTGTGATCGATGGGGCGATTAAAATGGAGGTTATAGTTGGCATCCAGCGTTATGCCACCGGTGAAATACCGGCCTTTGAGCAATGCCTCCTTCTGACGATTGCTCCCCTGCACCCATGTGAAGTCAGCCCCGGGAAGTGGATCGACTTCCTCCTGTAAAGAATCCATGCTGCCACCCGCGTGAGGGTCCTCACTGAGGTTAGAAACACTAAACATTCCACGAACTGTATCGGCCGTGTTACCTGTTAAGAGAGGGGACCGGGATTTTGCGAGAGTTTCCCTGTTAATGTTCGTCAACATCAAACATGCCATTAAACAAATCAGTCTGCTCATAAAGTGGTGCTATTTAATTTCAAGGATGGTATTATCCTCTTCAAACCTAACTCGGAGTATATCCGAATGTTGGATGATTTCACCGGTTTGCAAACCCCAGGCATCCTGACCACCCTGCATGGCATCGCAGTCGCTCCCTACATGCCATTGAATAATATAAGGATCCTCCGAATCGTCTCCGCCTTTAAAAAATCCGATAATGAGCACATGCTGCAACATCCGCCCCGGAAGTTCAATGTCTATATGACGCTCCTTGCAGGCGAAATAACGGTCAAACAGTGTTTTTGAAAGGTCACGTTTCATTCCTTTTCCATGACCAGGGAACCGCACTCCCGTTTCAAATCAAGCCGGTTAACCGGCTGGTACACGAGTGGAACCTGTTCCACCACCACATCGCTTTTATCAAGGCCGAAAGCGCGTTCATCGCTGAGCCCCCATCTTTTCAGAAGAAAATAGGTGTTCAACAGAATGCCGTCGCCCATGGCAAATTCGTTCTCCACAGAAAGGTATTTTTCAATCACAACAAATTTGTAATCCGGCTCGTTGTTGTAACGGGAGGAACCATCGGGGCGGATATGCAGATTCAACTCCTTGTTCGCAATCAGTTCCTGAATAATTCTCTTGAAATAAAGTTCCGTGCGCGGCTGTATCCTGAATCCCACATTGATATTTACCTTGATCACTTTGTCTTCTACCAGTTCCGTTACGTCGTATGTGAGTGTGTAGGGTTCGTTGGTACGGTGAATATGTACAAACCAGTAAACATCGGCCCTTTTAGGATTCTTGGCAAAAATGGACCGGATGATTTTTTCTTCAATCTCGTGCCTTCGGTTCGCCTTGGTAAGGTAGATGAGATGCGTTGAAAACTTCGGCACGGCATCATCCGCGCTTAGCATCCGTATTTTCTGAACCTCCCGTCCAAGGTCGATAAACTTGGTAAAACGATTGCTGATTTTCCGGCCAGAATATACCGTATACATGATAAAAATGTACACCACTGAAATCACAATGGTGATGTATCCGCCCTCCGGAAATTTATGGATGTTGGCGATAAAAAAGGAAACTTCGATGCTCGCAAAGATCAGCATCAGCAATACGACCAGGAATCGGTTCCAACGCAACTTGATGAGTAAATAATAGGAAAGCAGATAGGTCGTTACCATCATGGTGAGGGTAATGGCCAGTCCATACGCCGCTTCCATATTGGCTGAATGACGGAAATGCAATACCATTAGCACGCAGCCCGCCCAGAGCATGATGTTCACGCTGGGGATGTAAATCTGACCCTTGGTTTCAGAAGGCTGCCTCACCGCCACCCTCGGCCAGAAATTCATGTTCATGGCTTCATTGATGAGTGTATAGCTGCCGCTGATGAGCGCCTGGGAGGCAATGATGGCGGCACTGGTCGCAATGACGATGCCAGGCAATAAAAACCAATCCGGCATGATTTCAAAGAACGGATTTCGGCCCTGCAACAAAGTACCATCTTCCTGCGACATGAGCCAGGCCGCCTGGCCCATGTAGTTAAGCAGCAGGCATACCTTCACAAAAGCCCAGGTAACCCGTATATTCCGCCGGCCGCAATGACCCAGGTCGGAATACAATGCTTCGGCTCCTGTGGTTGCAAGGAATACCGCTCCAAGTAAAACGAAGCCTCCAGGATACTCGGCAAGGAAAAGATAGGCATAAACCGGGCTTAAAGCCTTCAGGATGGAGGGGTGCTGTGTGATCTGCATCAGACCCAGCATCGACAGCATGCCGAACCAGATCAGCATGGCGGGACCAAAGGCGGTACCCACCTTATGGGTTCCAAAGCGCTGAAAGAAGAACAAACCAGAAATGATAATGATCACAATCGGTACGGTTTGCAGGTGCTCCAGGCCATGGATACTGGTTAAGCCCTCTACCGCAGAGGAGACGGAGATGGGTGGCGTTATAATGCCATCGGCCAGCAGTGTGCTGGCGCCGATAATGGTGGGGATGACCAGGTAGCGGCCATATCTCCTGACCAGGGCATAAAGTGAAAAGATGCCCCCCTCCCCGTTGTTATCCGCTTTCAGGGTCAGGTAAATATATTTGAACGTAGTTTGGAAGGTCAGGGTCCAGAATACGCAGGAAATACCACCATACACCAGCATTTCGGAAAGTGGCCGTTCGCCGATGATGGCTTTCAATACGTATAAGGGACTGGTACCAATGTCACCGTAAATGATGCCAAGTGCAATTAAAAGTGAAGCGGCCGTTACCTTTCCTGTACTTCCGTTGGATGTGCCGTTCATCTGTCTCGTGTTGTGAAGACAAAATTGCGGCGGATCTTATTGGTAAATTATAAATTCAGCAGGCAGCAGTATAAAGAAAATATAAAGATTCCGGTATTGTCCTTCAGATAAAACGGTATCCCACCCCACTTTCCGTAATGATATGCCTTGGCTGCATGGGCTGGTCTTCTATTTTTTTTCGCAGGCTTGCAACAAAGACCCTCAGGTACTGTGTTTCGGACTGAGCGCCTACACCCCAGATTTCCTTGAGTATAAAACGATGCGTAAGTACCCGGCCTTCGTTTCTGGCAAAAAGGGCGATGAGGTTATATTCTGTGTTGGTCAGTTTAATATATTCATTGTTCTTCTTTACTGTTCTTGCCCCCAAATCAATCAGCAGGTTCCCGCATTCAATTCTGCTGTGGTGGTCGGCTATCTGATTTCTCCGGATCGCAGATCTGATCCTTGCCAGCAATTCTGCAGTCCGAAAGGGCTTGGTCAGGTAATCTGTAGCGCCATTGTCCAATGCGGATACAATATCCGCTTCGCTGTTCTGTACAGAAAGGATAATGACGGAATGATTGTACCAGCTTCTGAGTTCTTTTAATACATCGTGTCCGCTGATGTCCGGCAAGCCGATATCAAGCAGGATCAAAGCGGGTGGATGTGAGGCTGCAATGCGCAATCCTTCACGACCGGTCTCGGCCTGATGCACCTTATACCCGTTGCTCCCAAGCGTGATCTCCAGCAGCCTTCTGATCTGCGGTTCATCGTCAATAATCAGGATCTCAGGATTATTCATTCTTCAGGTTGTTCAGATACGTGGTTTCTGCGGGAATCACCAATGTAAAACAGGCGCCTCCATCGGTGCCGTTCTCGAGCAGCACGGTCCCTTTCAAGGCCTCCGTAAATCCCTTTACAATCGATAGCCCCAAGCCACTACCCCCTGCTTTGGCGGATGGCAAGCGATAAAACTTATCAAAAACCTTAGGGATGGCTTCTGCCGGAAATCCGGGACCATTGTCTGCTACAACAATAACACAGGAAGAAAGATGATGCTTTACTGAAATACTGATTACCGATCCGTCAGGTGTATATTGAATGGCATTTTGCATCAGGTTATACACAATTTGTTCCATCAAACCTGCGTCGGTTCTGAACAATGGCAGATCCTCAGCCGGATTAAACCTTATGGTGTGACTGATTCCGGGGTTGATCTTTTGAATGACTCCGTTAATCAGTTCGGCAAGATCACACCAGTCCGGTTTTGGTTTCAGCATTCCGCTCTCCAGACGACTCATGTTGAGCAGATTTTCTACCTGCCGGTTAAGGCGAATACTGGCCTTGTCAATCTCCGAAAGAAGATCCGACCGCGCAGAAGTACTCAGGCGGTCCTTGCTTTCCTTCAAAGTATCCACAGCACCCAGGATGGTTGAAACCGGCGTTCTTAATTCATGCGACAGGGAATTTAACAAGGTGTTGTAGAGTTTTATGGTTTTCTCCTTCTCCTCCTTATCCCTGGCCCGTGATTCTTCCCTGCGGATTCTGGAGGTAAGGACGGCATTTACCATGGCAATGAAGAAGTACATTAAAAACATCAATACGTCTTCCGTATGGTCAATATGAAAAGTAAACAAGGGAGGAATAAAGAAAAAATTCCAGATGACTGAACTCAATACTGCAGCAATGAGAACAGGCCAAATTTCGAACAACATAGCCAGAAACGATACTGTCATCAGTAACACCAGCGCGACGACCCGGTATCCGATAAATTCTACGGTGTAAAAACAGGCCAATGAAACCAGGAGCACGAGCAACATGCTTACCAGGTACTGGGCCCTCAAAGGCCATTTCCGTGTCCTAAAAAGTTCCAATTTAATTCTTCATCCCCGGTACAAAGGTATAGCACCAGCTATAAAGATTATGTAAAAATTCTGAACCGTGAACAAATCGGAGGGCCTCCGGTATCTGAATTCGCATACAACAGCCTCCTTTTGATCCATTGTAAAGCACCGTCCTGACGGCCCGGGATGGCATTACTCCCAAAACACATCCTGAAGGTTTTCTTCAAAATGCTCTTCGCCATGCAGGGCCGAAATCAGGCTGAGTTGTTCCGGGGTGGCTATCTGCTGCACTTCGCTGAAAAGGACCCTTTCTTCAAAACGAATGTGCTGTTCCAAAAGAGCAGACCACTCTTCCAGCCTCGAAGCCTCCACACCGGGCTCTTTGAACAAGTCCTCCAGTTGCCGGTGCTCCGACAAGGCACGGATTACCGATTCATGTTCACTACCCAGCAGGGGAAAGATGTGCTTTTCCTCCAGTTCAAAATGCGGGAGGAGATGCTGCTGATAAAACCAGACGGCATAGTTCCGGATACGTTCTGCGGCTACACCCTTGCTGAAACCGGTTTTGATTTTCCAGCAGAGCAGGAGCGCATGGTGGTGGTCGCGGCTCAGCGGCTGCAATTCCTTGCTCCTTTTAAGGGGGGTAACGGTTTTCATAGATGCTGTTTCAGGCGTTCTACAATTTTTGAGGCGGCGGCATCCGCATACAGACCGTAGGCATTCACCACCACCCCTTTGATAGCATGTTTGCCGGAGGAAATGGCAAAGACAATCATTTCATCGCCCGGATCGGTGTTTCCTTCAAAGCGATAGACTTCATCAATTTCAAAATCCTCCGGTGCAAGTTGCAGCGTGGTCTTGTTACATACCAGGCAGTTCTGTTCTGCGAGAATTGAAAAGTCGGTGGTATAGCCTCTGTCTTTGAGATCTTTCAGCGCCTCGCTGACTGTTTCAAAATACTTCTGTTCGTTCATGGGGCCGTGTCTTTTCCATTTCAATGGCCTTTGGAAACAATATATTATTCTCCAAATGGATGTGCAGGTGGAGGTCGGCTTCAAACTCCTTCAACAGGGCAAAGGTGACCCGGTAGGTATTGCAAGCCTCTTCCGGTGCAATGTAATTGCTGCTAAGTTCGGCAATTCTGCGGAAACGTTCTCCCTCCACGTTGTGCTCTTCCTTCATCATGGCCACAGGATTTTCCACCGTTCCGAAATGCGGGTTGGGCAAACGCTCTCCTTTCTGTTCCGCCGCAACGAGGTTTCGGATATAGGGAAATAATATCAGCTCTTCTTTCTTCATGTGCGCCGCCAACTCGCCGGCAGCGCTGGAGAACTGCTCCTGGATTTCGACCAATTCAGGGTGGTGTTGTCCATGCACCTTTACCACCTTGTCCAGGTAGGGCATGATTTCGCTGATCTTTGATTCCACGTAGCGGTGATGCCTTTTTTCGATGTAATCGGCCAGGAAGTCGGCAGGCCAGGATCTGAAGTCGAAAAGGGGCTCGTCCTGATCCCGCGTCACCTGCTTCAGTTCCTCGATCAGAGCGGAAGCATCAAGATCCTTGCTTTTGCAGACTTCCGAAATGCTGCGGTTGCCATTGCAGCAGAAGTCGATTTTTTTAGATTTGAAGATGGCAGCGGTGCGGTAGTCTTCGGCTACCAGTTCACCCACGATGTTGTTTTCGGTAATGTTCATGATTTCTTACTTTTTTCCTGTATCGGATACAGCGGTTATTTTTCTGACTATTTGGTGGACTTTTTTATCCACTATTGTTTCAAATTTTTTTCAGCGTTTCAAAAAAGTCAATCCCTCCTTGTGTCCCTGGGCCAGTGCCTTTACGGAAGTGGTTTCGAGCATCTCTTTCAATTCATCGCGGATGGCTTTGAACTGGTAATGCACCGGACAGGGCTTTTTCTCATTGCAGCTTTTCAATCCCAGGCCACAGCCATGGTAAATACCATCGCCATCGATGGCTTTTACGATGCTGCTGAGCTTTACTTTTTCAAGCGAAGAAGGGGCCATCGAAAATCCGCCCGTCGGCCCTTTGTCCGAATGGATGACTTTGCTGCGGCTGAGTTGCTGCAGAATCTTGGATGTATACGCTTCCGGCGAATCAATGGCGCCGCTGACCTCCTTTAAACTCACTTTCCTGTTTAAAAGCGATTGTTCGGCGATGTAGATCGCTGAACGGATTCCGTATTCGCAGGCTTTTGAAAACATGTCAGGGCATTACGGGAACAAAGATACACAGGATTCTGTATTAATGGATATTTTTGTCCACTATTGGTTTTAACACCTTGTCAGTCAATGAAAATAAATCATCCCGGAAGGCGCAAAAGAAGGCTCATGGGTCCCGGGTGTGCCTCCGTCAGTACGCGCTCCAGCCGGCATCGGCTACAATAACCTCCGCATTGATGAAACTGGAATCATCGCTGGCCAGGAACAAGGCCACCTGGGCCACTTCACCGGGCTCGCCGGTTCTTGGAATCAGCGAATACCCCGGTATGATTCTTTCGCGGATCAGCGCTGTCATTTTAGAAGGATCTGTCGTTTCACCAATGTTGGTGTTGACCGCCCCGGGAGCTATGGCATTGCAACGAATGCCCGACCTGGCATAAAAGTAACCTGTGTTTTTGGTCAGGCCTATGAGGGCGTGTTTGCTGGTGGTATAGGCTGCACCGGCAATGCCGCCTTTTAATCCGCCGATGCTGCAGATGTTTATAATGACGCCCGACTTTTTCTCCAGGAATATTTTAATGGCCAGCCGCATGGCTTTGAACGGCCCGTCTACATTGATCTTCATCACCTTTTCCCAAAGGGCATTCTCCACTTCGTCTACCGGCTGCATATGATCCATGATGCCCGCATTGTTCACGAGGATGTCAAGTGTACCATACGTGTCCGTGGCGGTTTGGAGCATGTTCTGTATATCCTCCTCTTTTCCCATATCGGCCAAAAGGATTTTCAACTCACCGCCGGACGCCTTGATTTCCTGTTCGAGTGCTTCCAGCCGCGCCCGGTTGATGTCCGCTGCAATCAGTTTCGCTCCCTGTGATGCAAACAACAGGGCGATGGCCCTGCCCATCCCGGAACCGGCTCCGGTAACAATGGCTACTTTGTTTTCCAGCTTTTTCATGGTGTGTCGTTTTACCTTCCTTGTCCTGCCTCAGAAAGTACAGAAGCAGAACGCATAAAGGTAATACAACAGAAAGGTGCATTTGATTTTAATGAGAAATCTCATAGGAGAATGGCGTCAAGCAACAAGCAAAATCATAAAACCCGAATGCATTCCCTCTACTTCCGCGCCGTCTGCGCAGAACTACCGGCCAATATTCCTCCATCCACATTCAGCTCAATGCCCGTGATGTAACGGCTCTCCTCGGAAGCAAGGTACAAAGCTGCAAAAGCAACATCACGGGGATCTCCGAAGTGCCCCAGCGGAATCCCGCTTTCAATCGCTTGCATCTGCTGCTCCCTTTGTGCTCCTTCGCCGATCATGAGGTCCCACATAGGCGTCAGGATAGCGGCCGGGTGGATGCTGTTGCAGCGGATTTTATATTTCTTCTCCGCGCAGTAAAGCGCTACACTCTTCGTATGATTCCTTACCGCCGCTTTGCTGGAAGCATAGGCCACCGCAGCCGGAACACCAACAATTCCGCTTCTGGATGAAATATTAATGATACTTCCTCCGTGCTGCTTCATCAGCTGGATGGCATACTTGCAACCCAGCATGGTCCCCAGTGCATTTACACGATGCACCTCTTCCCAGGATTCTGCATCCGCATGCTCGGCATCAAAAGGTCCTCTGACCTCCATAAAACCGGTAATGCCGGCATTGTTCACCATCACATCCAGTCTTCCCTTTTCCTGACGGAGGAAGGCCGTCAGCTCCTGCCATTCCTGTTCGTGTTTTACATCCAGATGTCTGTATACCGCCTTTCCGCCAAGTTCAGCAGCCAGACGCAATCCCTCCTCGTCCAGGATATCGGTGATGATTACGAAGGCCCCCTGCCTGTGAAACTCCCGGGCGATGGCTGCTCCGATCCCTCTGGCGGCGCCGCTGATTAATGCAATTTTGTTTTCAAGTCGCATGTTTTCGGTTTGATGATTGACCCCATGATATCCGGAATCATTTCCCGGCATCTTTCAGAACAAAAATCGCCTCTTTACATGCGGAACGGTAGGACTTTTACGCCTCCTTCCGGTACTTTTTTCTAAAGATTGTGGGACTGTATCCCACCTTCTTTCTGAAAATTCTGGCGAAGTAAGACGGATCATCGAACCCGGAGGCGTATGCAATTTCAGAATTTGTCAGTGGTGAAAAGGCGAGCAGTCTTTTGGCTTCGGTCATTCGCAGTTCAAGCACAAATTGCTTTACACTCCGTCCGATTTTCTGAACACATCTTTCATTGAGTCCTTTGTGACTTAGCTTCAGCAATCCCGCGAGCTGCCGGGTGGTGATCACAGCCGAAAAATCCCTGCACACGATGTTTCTCAGTGCCGTTATTACCTTATCATTGACATCGGGAACATTTTCAAACCGTCCGAACAACGCATACAGATAGCCAATGCCGGAATGGATGATCGCCTCCGACTTCGCGTCTGATTTACTGAACTCCCGGATTAAATTTTCATAAATGCCTTTATACAGATTGATGTCTTCTTTCTCCAGGTCGATATACGGTCGGTTGAAGTGGATCCCCAACTCCATCGCTACCGGAGCCGTGAAAGCGAGTACCAGCCCGATGGTGTTTTCATAATTCCCCCAACCAATCAACTGTCGCTCACTGAAGATAAAAATGCGCCCCGGCTTTACTTCTTACTCAAAATGATCAAGGACAAGGAAGCCTTCTCCCTTGAGGATCATCAGACTTGAAAAATAATTGCACCGGACCGGTGCCGCAGGGGTGAACGGATATTTCCTGCTGTCGAATACCCCTGCAAACACATGGCTGTCTTTATCAAGGACGGTGAATACTTCGTGTATTTCAAGTTCCCGCATCCGATGCTGCTTATCGCCGTCAAATATACTTCATTCACTCCGTGGCGTCATGGCATAACGTTCATTTCACCCTCAAAACTCTGTACGTTGGGATGTATTCACTACGATTTCCGGAAACAAATCATAAAAAATCATCATCCATCATGATGATCCGTGGCCTATGTCACCTGTAGATGCTGCCGATCTCTATGATGATCCGAAGCCCGCTCGTCCTTACTTCCGGATGGCCAGTTTCGCCGCCCACCAGGCCATCGGGAGATACGCCAGCCCCAGGTCCACCACCGTAAACCAAAGCGGTGAAGGCAACAAAAGGACGTTGGCAATGCCGCCGGCCAGAAAGAGCAATCCGATGACGAGTGCGATGCGCACTTTATGCGTAGCCGCAATGACCACCGCCAGCAGGGCGCCGGCAAAGGTGCCCAGGGCATGGGCCAGCCAGGGCATCAGGAAATGCCTGGGTTCGAATAAATGCAGGGAAGACTTCAGTCCTTCCATCGTGGTAACATCCACACCGGCAGGAGGTGGAATGACGGAACTGCTTACCGTGATAATACTCATGTTCACCACACTCCCGCCTACGGCGCCCGCTACGACCGCCAGGATGTTTCTGATTACAGGATTCATCGGTTTTGGCTTTTAGGTTAATTGGTAAATCCAAAGTACGCAATTTCATTCATGTGAACCGGTCATCGGCCCCTAAGGAGAAACCAACCCTCCGAAGTTAGTATTCAGGGAATCTGTTGTCCGCAATTTTTTTCATCACCGGACCCGTGATCAGTCCCAATACCAGGCCGCCGGCCAGAATCAGGAAGAGATTGATCAAGGCCAAAAGCAGGTTGGAAGCAATCTGTGCCTTCAACTGCATGGTGTAATCAATCGCGAAGAC
>JAEUTF010000136.1 GCA_016788185.1 Bacteroidia bacterium
CACCCTTTCCTTCACCCGGCTGAATTCGGCCGCCTCTTCGGAACTGAGGGGCTCCATCCTGCTGACTTTTTCGAGCAGCTTCATGCGGGCCAGTCCGGTCGTTTTGAAAACGCTGAAGGGAATATTCGGATCGTGCTGCGCCCGTCGTACCGTGGAAAGGATTTCTTCGCAGCTGTGGTCAAATTCCACTTCGTCTTCCTTGCCTTCCACCGAATAATCAAGAATGGATCCCACACCGAGCTGTCCGAGGCGTTCAATGGTTTTGGCACAATCGTGGATGTCTTCGCCCCCGCAGAAATGTTTGAAAATGGTGTTGCGGATGATTCCCTTCACCGGGAGATGGTATTTCAAGGCGTGGTTGGCCAGGCTGCTGCCCAGCCTGACGATCGTAGGGTAACCAATCACTTTGAAGAGCCAGTACGCCCTTTGAATTTCGTGGTCGCTGCGAAAGGCAAACGAATTTTCGAGGTTGTCGAAGGAGACCTTCGGAGGGGATTCCATGAGCACGGTCAAAGATAGGAAGAAGCGGAAATCCCTCCCAATGACAATTGTCAAAAGAATTAAAACCTGCATTTCTTATCCGGTTGGATTTCAATGATTAATTTTGCCCTGAGGCCGCTGTGCAACAGGAACCTTGGTTTGTCTCCCGGAGCTTGGGAATAATTTCCTGGAGCGTACATGTTGCCAAAAACCTTTCTGGATACCATGAAGCACAGCATGCAGGCACAGCAAGCGGAATTTCTACAGCAGGGGAAGCCGGTTTTTTCGGGTCCCGCCGCGCTGGAGCATTTTGCCGGATGGTGGAAAGACCGTGAAAAGCCCGGACACATCGTCCTGCTCTGTGATACCAACACCGCGTCCTTTTGTCTGCCGCGGCTGATGAAAGCTCTGCCTGCCGATGTCCGGATTTCGGAGATCGTGATTCCGCAGGGCGAAAAGTCCAAATCGATTGCCACCTGTCAGCAGGTGTGGGAACAGCTGACCCGTCTGGGCATCGGACGAAAGGATGTCCTCATCAGCCTGGGCGGAGGCGTGGTCACGGATCTTGGCGGATTCGCGGCGTCCACCTACCTGCGGGGTATTTCCTTTGTTCATGTGCCCACCACCCTGATGGCCATGGCCGATGCCGCGCTGGGAGGCAAAAACGGAATCGATTTCGGCGGCGCGAAGAACCGTGTCGGGCTTTTCGCTTTTGCCGAATGCACCGTGTGTGATCCGGTGTTTCTGGAGACGCTGCCGGCTCAGGAATGGCGGAGCGGTTCGGCCGAAGTGTTCAAGCATGCCCTCATCGCGGATGCGGACTTGTGGAAGATCCTGGAGGAACAAGGCTGTACCGCTTCGTCCCTGCCGGACCTGCTGCACCGTATCCAGCGTGTTAAAATCGACGTGGTGCACCGCGATCCCTATGAGCGTGGAGTTCGTAAGATCCTGAACTTCGGGCACAGCATCGGGCATGCCCTCGAGAGCGAAAGCCTGGAAAAAGACCGGGTGCCCTTTACGCACGGAGAAGCCATCGGCAGGGGCATGATGATTGAAACGGAAATCGGGCTTCGCCTGGCGAAGATGTCGGCGGAAGAGAGCGCCATGGTATGCCGGGTCCTCGAACAGCATTTTGGCAAGGCGGATCTTCGTCACTATTCAGCGGAAGCCCTGATGAAATGGATTCGCCTCGATAAAAAAAATGACGGCGCCCGGGTGCGCATGAGTTTGCTGACGGGCATCGGCCGCTGCGACTGGGACGTAGAGGTGAAGGAGCAACTCATCCTGGAGGTCTTAATGGATTTTGGCGCCGCGGCATGAAGGAGGAAGTGTGGCTCCGCGCGCCGGAAGGCGCCTTGCAGGCAAAGGTGGATCTTCCTTCCTCGAAGAGCGTCAGCAACCGGGTCTTGCTCATCAGGGCGCTGTGCCGGGAGCCCTTTCGCATTGCGGAGGTATCGGAGGCCGATGATACGCGCATCCTTCAGGAGTTAATACAAAACCAGCCCGCCTTCGCCGACTGCGGGGCCGGCGGCACCACCTTTCGTTTCCTGCTCGCCCTGCGATGTCTGCAGGGCATCGGCGGCCGCATCAGCGGTTCGCCCCGCCTGGTGGAAAGACCGGTACGGCCCTTGGTGGAAACCCTGCAACAATTGGGTGCCGGCATAAGGTACCTGAAGAAGGAGGGGTTTCCTCCGCTGTTGTTGAGCGGCGGTAAAATGCTTGGAGGCAGCATCAGCATCCGCGCGGATGTGAGCAGTCAGTTTGTGTCGGCCTTGCTGCTCATCGCCCCGCGACTGTCCGGTGGTTTGCGTTTGCAGCTGAGCGGCAAGGTGGTTTCTTCCAAATACATCGACATGACCCTGGCCCTGATGCGGTATTTCGGGGTCAATAGTAACGTGCGTGATCATACGATAGAAGTACCGGAAGCGGAATACCGGAGCCGGGATTTTACCGTGCCTTCCGACTGGTCGGCGGCGGCGTTTTTTTATGCCATGGCGGCCTTGAAGCCGGGTTCGGCGCTGACCTTGCCCGGGCTCGCGGAGGATGTCTTTCAGGGCGACCGAGCTCTGGAAGTCCTCATGGAGGACTGGGGCGTGAGCACCGAACGGCAGGGCGCCGAGGTGCTGATCAGGAGCCGCGGCATACCGGAGCGCAGCTTCAGCTATGATTTCAACGACACCCCCGACCTGGCGCAGGCCTTTGCGGTG
>JAEUTF010000210.1 GCA_016788185.1 Bacteroidia bacterium
ACAGAGTCGTATTTTGCCAGCGTAATATCACGATTCCCGTTGCTGGCCATCAGGGAGGTGCCGGCACCCGGATCCAGATCACAGGTAATCGAAAACCAGCCTATCACATAAATGTTCTTATCGTTGTCCGTGACGAGATCATACAAACCATCATCCCCGGCTCCACCCATGGTTTTTACAAAGTCCAGTTCCTGAGCGGTGGCACAAAAAACCGTAAGAGCCGAAAGATACAGCGTAAAAACAAATCGAATTAAAGAGGGTTTCATCACCATTCGCTTTCACTCAAATTTATATAAAAATCTCTTTCCCTACCCCATCCACTTCCTCAATACCGCCAGCCGCCAAACCAGATTAGCATGCCTGTTATCGCCTTTCTTAAAGTCCTCCACCACCGATTTCATTGTATCGGGCCGGAGGAAATCGATCTGGCTGAAATCCTGCTCCAGCAGGTGAGCGAGCGGCCCGCGCAGCCACTTCACCTCTCCGGGTGTTACAAATCCTTTTTTGTCCTTCCGGCCGGCAATGGCCTCCGGCAGGATCCCGCGCAGGGATTCACGCAAAATTCTTTTGGTGGCACCCTGGTGAATCTTGGCTTCATCCGGCAAAGAGAAGGCAAATTCCACCAGGCGATGGTCGAGGAAAGGCACCCTCGACTCAATGGAAAAGGCCATGGAATTACGGTCTTCAAATTGCAGCAGGGTGGGCAAACTGCTGGCAAAACTAAGCTGGTACAGAAACTGATTCAGCCGGCTTCCCTGCTTTTCGCGCAGGTGAAAAGGGATGAGATCAGACTTTGGTAAAAATGGCAGGTACTTCCTGTATTCCAATTCATACAAATCCTGTTCACTTTTCACACCGGCAAGCAAACTCTTCAGCAGGATATCCGCCTGCTTTTTCATACCAAAGTCCTGCCTGGCCGCGTGGGCCGAAATTTCGCTTAGGGCCTGACCAGCCTTTAAATTTCTGAATGCCCCGCCGATCAGTCGGTAAAAGGAATGCATGTAACCGCCAAGGAATTCATCGGAGCCCTGTCCGTCGAGCAACACTTTGATTCCCTGCGAAGCCGCCAGCTGCATGACAAAATACTGTGAAACCGGGGAAGAACCGGCCAGGGGTACATCCGCATGCCAGAGGGCCCTTTCGAAGGAATTTTGAATGTCGGCGTCCGTAGGGGTGTAATAATAGGGCTCCAGGCTTGGATAAGACCCAAGAACCTTGCTGACCCAGGGCCGCTCATCCACCTCACCTTCGCCTTCGTAATACACCGTAAAGGTTTTAAACCGTGAATGGCTGTAATCCCGGCCGATCACACCGGCAATGGCCGAACTGTCGAGCCCGCCGCTCAGGCAACCACCCACCTCCACGTCACTGCGCATGTGCAGGCTGATACTCTCCAGAAACATGCTCCTGAAGTGTTCACAGGCTTCCTGCCAGTTCAACTGAATCTGCTTTTCGCTGTCAATGTCCCAGTACCGGGTGATTTCAGGTTCTGCACCATCTTTGAATACCAGATTGTGCGCGGCGGGCAATGCATGGAGTCCGCTGTAATAGCTGGCGTCGTTCCAGGTATTCCAGCCCAGTTGCAAGCCCATGGCCACCATGGCCTCGTTGATAGCCGGTCGAAAAAGCGGCGAGGGAAACAATGCTTTGTACTCGGAGCCGAAATAAAAACGTCCCCCTTGGAGCAGGTAATAAAACGGCTTGATCCCAAAGCGGTCGCGGGAGCAGAACAAGTGCTGTTGCTCGCCGTCCCAGAGCGCAAAGGCCCACATCCCCACAAAATGCTGCACGCAATCCGTTCCGTAACGCTCGTAGGCCGCCAGGATCACTTCGGTGTCGGACTGTGTACTGAAGGCATACCCTTCCGTCTCCAGGCTTTTGCGTAGCTCCCTGTAGTTATACACCTCGCCGTTGTAAACGATGTAATTCCGGCCGCGCTGCATAGGCTGGTTGCCGTCGGCGCTGAGGTCGATGATGGAAAGTCGGTTGTGTCCGAGGGCGACCGGGCCGTCAACATGTTTGCCCCGCGCATCGGGGCCGCGGTGGGCAATGGCCTGCAGCATTTTCTCCAGCAGCTCCCCGCGTTCCGCATGCTTCAGACTGGCATCTATAAAACCGGCTATTCCGCACATGATTCAGCTATGTTTTGTTTCCGGCCTGCACCACAAAGCCATTTCCCTTGTCAGCACCGAGCGGCGGTAGGCAAAGATCGCATCGTTTCCTGAATAAAGGGCCTGACCCGCTTTCAGACCGGAAATCTTATCGTCCAGCCAGGTGAAGAGCCCGGTCTCGCTGCTCCGTTCAAACATCCTCCCCGCTTCACAGCGCCGGAGGATGGCGGCCGCATCCCCCTCCACCGGCCCGAGGCCGATGATCAGACGCCGGGCGCCCAAATACTCAAACAATTTCCCGGTGAGGATGCCTTCGGCGCCTTCGCTGTCGGGGATAATGAGCAGCAAAGCATCCGAACGAAGCATATAGGAAATGGCA
>JAEUTF010000249.1 GCA_016788185.1 Bacteroidia bacterium
GGATGAACATGACTTTCCGCATATTCACTCAGCCATTCCTGAAGTGCCTTCATCTGTTTCGCAGGGTATATTTGATCCGAAAACAAATTTAAAAGAAAAGGGAATGGGCGGATCATTTATATTTGGAACATGCGAATGTGGCTGCTGGGTCTTTTCTTTGTTTTTATAGCCTGTACTTCTGATAAGACGAAAAAGAAGACGGAGGAACCTCCGGTCCTTGTTCAGGAAGATGTACAGAATGTGTATCCTTTGCTTGCCAGCCGCCAGGGCTGCGCACTGGATCCCAACCTGCATTATTCAGTTTATTATCCTGCCGGTTTTGACAGCCTGAAGCAAGTCCCTGTGCTGCTCTTGTTCGATCCGCATGGTGATGCGGAATTGCCCCTCAGGAAGTACAGTACGCTGGCCGACCGCTATGGGGTAATCCTTCTGGCTTCTGCTGACAGCAAAAACGGGAATGGCCCGGAGCAGACCGCTGCGATCCTGCAGGCGATGATTTACCAGTCGCGCGTCATCACGAAAGCCGATACCAACCGGCTGTTCACCGCCGGCTTTAGCGGAGGTGCACGGGTAGCGGCCATGGCGGCCCTCTCGCCTTCCGGTATCCGCGGGCTCATTGTTTGCGGCGCCGGAATTCCAGCCGGATCCTGGACCGGTGTGCCCCCGCATGCGGTGATAGCCCTGGGTGGCGACCGGGATATGAATCTTTCAGAGGTCAGGGATTTCAGGACTTCCAACCAGGGACTGATGAGCCGATATCAGTTGATACGATACCAGGGCCTGCACGAATGGCCGCCGGTAAACCGCTTTGAGCAGGCCTTGCTGGCTTTGCTCTGCGTGGCACAGCGGGACGGATTGAGCAAAAAGGATCCCGCTTTTTTACAGCAGGCCCGGGAGACACTGGTACGTTCATCCTCGGAAATGACGAATGTGCTGGACAAGGCCGAAGCCTTGAAAAATATCCTGAAATGCCTGCAAGGAATGAGCGATGTGGACGATATTGAAACGGAAATCCGACACTTGAGTGCTTCAGCACCCTATCGCCAGGGCTATACGAAAGAACAGCTCCTGATCCGTGAGGAGAATCAAAAGCGGGAGTACTATATCAAAGCCCTCGGTACACAAGATACAACCTGGTGGAACAGGGAGATGAAGTCCTGGCGTGATACCCTTCGTTTTCAAAATGAGCCGGATAGATTGGCTATGATTGCACGGGTCTGCGGCGCTGTCAGCCTGAGCACCTATATGTCATTAGGCAGAGCCGTGTCTGCGCTGCATACGGAACAGGGCGATTATTTCAGCGCCATCTACCGTCTGGTGGATCCTGCCAATACCGAAGCATGGTATCTGTCGGCGGTAGTGGCTGCGCAGGAGGGGCGGATGGGTGCCAGCCTTTCGTACCTGGATGAAGCGATCCGTCTTGGATTTCGTGACGGAGAGCGTTGCCGACGGGAAGCCGCATTTGCATCTTTCCGGCAGGACAATAAGTTTCAGAACCTGATCAATAAAATTCCCTGATAGTATGATAGCTTCTATCCGTAGTGAATACAACAATGCCTTCAGTGAAGCAAAATACCGGCAATTCCTGGAGGACATGAACCGTACCTTTCAGTATGACATCGAGTTCAGAGTATCCGAAACTCCTGTGTTTATCGATAAGCATTTCCGAAAGGTACTGGAGGAGGCCGGCGAAGAAATTGTGAATGTACTGACAGATCCCGGCTTTAAAGCCTTGTCGGAAAAAGCCATTCCGTCATCGCTGCGGGTAAGCAATGAAGATGAACACACCAGTTTGCTGGCTATCGATTTTGCCATTTGTGAAGACGGTAAGGGCGGATACATCCCGCAGTTAATCGAACTGCAGGGTTTTGCCTCCCTTTACTGTTACCAGGAATGGCTGTCGGTGATGTACAGGAAGCATTTTTCCATTCCCGGGCATTTCGACAATAAGTTTAATGGTTATACCCACGAAACGTATATCCGGCGTCTGAAACAAATCGTGATAGGTAATCAGGATCCGCGCGAAACGGTTTTGCTGGAACTGGAGCCCTGGAAACAGAAGACACAGATTGATTTTTACTGCACCCGTCAATACCTCGGCATTCCGGTGGTATGTCTCACCGAAGTGATCCGTGAAGGTGATCGCCTGTATTACCTGGAAAATGAAAAAAAAATTCAGATCAAACGTATTTATAACCGGGTGATTTTTGATGAACTTCTGCAACGCAAGGATCTTAACCTGCAGTTTAACCTGACGGAAGACGCCCGGGTAGAATGGGTAGCACATCCCAACTGGTTTTTCCGTATCAGTAAATACACCATGCCTTTCCTGAAAAACCGGTATGTACCTGAAACCCATTTTGTGGATCGCATGCCAAGCATACCCCCAGATCTTGAAAACTGGGTGTTAAAGCCGCTCTTTAGTTTCAGCGGCCAGGGCGTGGTGTTTGATGTTAAACCTGAAGACATCCATCGGTTGGAAGATCCCTCCAATTTCATCCTTCAGCGAAAAGTCAGCTATGCCCCGGCGGTGCAGTCACCAACCGGAGCGGTAAAATGCGAGATACGCCTGCTTTATCTCTGGGACAAAGGCGAAGCAAGACCCGAACTGACCATCAACCTCGGCAGAATGAGTAAGGGTAAGATGATCGGGGTACGTTACAACCAGAACCTCGATTGGGTGGGCGGCACTACCTATTTTCTGGAAAAAGACTAATGCAAAGGATCAGCCGGACACGGGTTTTACTTATCAGGTTTAGGTGCGGGGGGCGGTAAGGCAAAGGCCTTTGATTCGTGAATAAATTGTCCTTTATGAGAGGAGTCGCAAAAAGGTTTTTTTTGCGAAAGTCCGCACCGGCACAGGGTAACGCTGGTCCTTCCTGCAACATCAAAAACCTGCCCTTCGGCATCTACAATTTCAAAGTCGCCTTCCACACGGATGGAACCGTTGGAATTTATTTTAATTCGGGTGGTCATGTCAGTTTTTTTTCTCCGGCAAATAGGTATAGATTAACATCAGTCCGCACAGGCAGCTGCAACTCATCATGATGTACAACACCACCATGATGGATTTGTTGTATGCGTCAAAATTCATTTCGTGCTGGATGATGCCGATGAGCGATAAAAAATTGGCAATCGTTCTTTGTACAAACACCACCAGGCCGGCAAAGGAAGCACCGAACCCCACCCAGATGGCTTTCGTGTTTTTCGTACAATACCATCCGCAGGCCCAGAGCCCCAGGCCAAGCATCACTCCGGCCAGCATCATGTTGGTGGCTTTTGCCCCCACAATGGAATATGCAGATAATCCAGTGATTATCAGTAGCGTTCCTTGAACTACCAGGGTACGGATGTAGGGAAGCGAATGCATGATTGGCTTTTGTTCAGGGTTTGAAATTAGCATGTTTCCACTTTAATCACAAGAAGAGGCTTAAAGGTGAACCTCAACTTTAAAGAAATTGTTTCCCTGAACCAAAGGGTACGCTATTCTCAGTAATTTTGCAGCAAATTATATATTTGATTTCCAGATGACCACCCCACCTCTTTCCGATTTAATACCGGCCAGGGCCGAATTGCCCAGGGTTTTAATGCTGGGTTGGGAGTTTCCTCCGGTGATCAACGGCGGTTTGGGGGTGGCCTGTCACGATTTGTGCATCGCCATGTCGAAATATGCCAACGTGACCATGATCATTCCAAAGTCCAACCCGGACTTTGTAGTGAAAAACCTCAACCTGATCGGGTTGAATACCATTGACGCCAAGACCCTGCGTAACATCGGTCATGCCGATTCCTATAAAAAGGTGAAGCAGGTACATTTCATCAATACCCACCTCAACCCCTATTACAACAACAATCTGGAGCCTCATCACGATCTTCAGAACCTGAGCAGTCAATACCTGAAAACGATCAAGATTGGCAACGAAACCGCTGAGATCTT
>JAEUTF010000258.1 GCA_016788185.1 Bacteroidia bacterium
GTGTTGGTTGATTTCGTTCATGAACCGGTCATCAAGTATACGCAAAAAGCGGGAACTAAACCATCTTCCGCTCACCATGGTCCACAGCAGGGTAATTGACTTCCAGGAGCAGGTGCTGTTCACACGGGTGGAGAAAAATGCTGAGCCATCTAAGAACAGAAGGGAGGACAAAAGTAAAAGCGCTCTCGCCTGTTTGAAGGCGGGAGCGCTTGGGTTTTCCGGAACCGAGGGGCCATGCTTCCCGGTAGCCGCTACTATTGCTTAACCAATTTTTACCGACGTCATGGTGAGGGAGCCGGCCACCGCCTTGTCATTGAACAATTTCAATTCTTCGTTTTTATCCTGCAAAGCCAGGCTGTAAAGCAAGGGGAGATAGTGTTCCGGTGTAGGAATGGCCAGGTCAAAGGCCTTTCCCTGCGAACGGAAATGGATGAGCTGTTGGTGGTCGCCCTGCAGAATGAACTTTTTCATTTTTTCATTGGCTTCCAGGGCCCAGTCAAAACCGTACTCCGGCGCATTCAGTTTGTCCCAGGCCAGCATGCGGAGGTTGTGTACCATGTTGCCGCTTCCAATCACGAGCACGCCTTTGTGACGAAGGGATTTAATTTCCTGGGCCAGTTCATAGTGGTATTGCGGTGTCTGGTCGTAATCCAGGCTCATTTGAATCACCGGAATATCCGCTGCAGGATACAAATGTTTGATGACACTCCAGGCACCGTGGTCGAGGCCCCATTTATCGTCCAGCCCCACTTCCGTTTTCCGGATGAGTGCTTTGGTTTCTTTCGCTAAGTCGGGACTCCCCGGTGCCGGATACTGCACATCGAAAAGCTCCTTCGGGAAGCCGCCAAAGTCGTGAATGGTATTGGGTTTTTCCATGGCGGTTACAAAGGTACCCTTGGTTTCCCAATGCGCCGATATACAGAGGATGGCATTGGGCTTCGGTATTTCCTTGGCCACATTCCGGAAGCCGCTTACAAATTCATTTTCTTCAATGGCATTCATCGGACTGCCATGACCCAGAAACAGCACGGGCATTTTTCCCGTGTTGCCCAGGGGCGCTGTCATTTTATTTAATTCCTGTAGTTTCATTACTGCTGCGGTTATGGGGCCGGCTGCCAGGAGCGGAACCAGCGTTTTGATAAATTTTTTTCTCTCCATCGTCTTTTTATTCTTGTTGTAGCAGGGGACGAAGCGCACCCCTGGCGGGCTGTTTTCGTTCTTTGGTCACGGGTGTTAGGCTGGAACCATCACCGGTCCTTCCTTTTTCTGCATTGCGGTTTGTTTTTGGTACAGCCAATGGTCAATGGAGATTTTACCTGCCCCTGCCACCGCGATGAACAAATAGACCACGGCGTACATCGCCGGCAACTCCTGTTTTCCAAAGCCGTCACCGGCATGTACAACAAACGCAGCAACGGCCATGGTGATCAGCAAGGGGATGGCGGAAAGACGGGTGGCCCATCCAAAAATAATAAACAGGGAGCAAAGTACTTCAGAGAATACGGTTAGTGCCAGCGACAGGTTCGCACCGAGCCCTAAGGGATCGGCAAACAGGATGGGCTCATCTCCGAAGAGTTTTGAGAATTTACCGGCACCGTGTGTTAACATGAAGGCTCCGGCGGCAAGGCGAAGGATGAGCAAGGCCATGTCGACGCTTTTCGGGTAATCCCCGGGATAGAATATACGGTTTTTCATGTTTTATTGTGTGTTTCGTTTCCAGATAGCCCCGTTCCTGCCAGGCTGTTTCTGCAGTTTTCCTTTTGCCGTCAGTTCATCCAGGACTTGTTCACTTTCGCTTCTGTTTGTTCCCGACAGTTCGGCGAATTCCCTGGCCGTCAGCGTCCGGTATTTTGCAAAAAGCTGTTCCCAGCTTTTGTTGTATTCATTTTTTACGGCAGCGGGTGCCAGTTTTTGAAGTACATTTTCATACACCGCATACGGTTTGGATCCGTAAACAAATTCCTTTTTGCCTGTTGAGTCGGTAAACAGGAGGGAGGGAAATCCCCTTACCCCCAGTTCTCTTCCCAGTTTCAAATCGTCACTGAACAGGTCTTTGGCCTGCCCTTCGTAATCGCTTTTGAGTTGTTCCGCATTCAGTCCGACACGGAGGGCTGCTGCTTCTATATGTTCCCATTTGCTGATGTTTTTCTTTTGCAGGAATACCATCTCCCTGAGTTCACGGAGAAAGAGCAAGGCCTTGGCCTGGTCCTGTAATTGTGCAGCCTTAAAGGCGATCGATGGCGGATAGGAAGAAGGTAAGGGGTCTTCCAGCCATACATCGCCGTCGATCGGCATGTCGTAGTAGGCGCTCGCCTCATCCCAGTGTTTGGCAACATCCGAGGGTTTGCTGATGCCGCCGCTGTTATAGCTCCAGTCGGGCAGCAAACCACCCATCCTGTATTCAAAGTCAAGTACGTGGCCGTACTCCAACTTGAGTTTGCGCAGTTGTGCCTCGATGCCCCAGCAGGAGGAGCAGATGGGGTCGGTGTAATAAATGACTTTCACGGCTTTCTTCGTGGAGAGACTGTCCTGACGAACCGTTGTATCTTCTTTGACCAGGGGGATTTCGCACATTCCGCTGTCAAAGTCGCAGAACAGGGGATTATTATTTTCAATCATTTTTTTTGGAGTTTGTGAGGTGCAGCTTGTATGTTCAAGCGTGAGTAGGGTGAACAGGAGGAGGGTGAGTTTCATCGGGCTGCGCGATCAGGAGTGATGGTGATTTTAATGGACAAATGTAAATGACAGCAGCGTCAAACTTCATTACGAGTTACCATAGATGTTGGACTCTCCGCCATCAATGGCAATGGTTTGTCCGCTGACATAGCCGTTGTCCTCGCTCAGCAGAAAGGCTACCAGTTTGGCTACTTCGTGCGGCTGTCCGAGTCGTTTGGTGGGATTGCGCTGCGCGTATTCGTTTTCTGCCGCTTTCGGATCGGCGGGATTGACCTGTTTAAAGGCTTCGGCCACCATGGGCGTGAGTATGGCACCCGGTGCAATGGCATTGGTCAGGATTCCGTCACGGCCGTATTCCAGGGCTGCATTTTTCGTCATGCCCGAAACAGCGTGTTTGCTGGCCACATAGGGCATTTGGTGGAGGACCCCGCGAATCCCCCCTACGGAGGCGACGTTCACAATGCGTCCGTACTTTTGTTTCTGCATCACGGGCAGTACATAGCGCATCCCGTAGTACACGCCCATCAGGTTGATATCAATTACCTTTTTAAAGATGTTTACATCGTATTCGGTAATGCTCGCCTGTTTTCCTTCAATGCCCGCGTTGTTGTAAAGCCCGTCAATTTTGCCAAATGCCTTGAGGGCTTCTTCCACATAATTTTTTACGGCTGCTTCATTGGACACATCGGCGGCCACGGTGATGATTTTCACATCGGGATAGGCCGTGCTGAGTTCGGCTTTGACATCGGCCAGGCTTTTTTCATTGTAGTCCACCAGCACGAGGTTGGCACCTTTTGAAGCCAGTTCTTTCGCTGCGGCGTATCCGAGGCCCATTCCGGCACCGGTGATGATGATGGTTTTGTTTTTCATGATGTGGATTTTTTAAGATTGTTTAACAAATTGAACTTCTCCTGAAATTTTTACTTCATCGCTCACCAGCACTCCGCCTGTTTCGAGTGCGGCATTCCAGTTCAGGCCCCAGTCTTTGCGGTTGATCTTTCCTTCTATGGAAAACCCCGCTTTTTCATTGCCCCAGGGATCCACACTGCTTCCGCCGTATTCTACATGCAGCAACACTTCCCTGCTCAGACCTTTGATGCTTAAAAGGCCTTTCAGTTCATATTCCATGTCGTTCTTCTGCCGGAGCGAGGTGCTTTTGAAAGTCAGTTCCTTGTGGTTTTCCACATCAAAGAAGTCGGCCGATTTCAGGTGAGCGTCTCTTTGTTCGCTGTTGGTGCTGATGGATGAGGCGTCCATGCTCACCAGAATCGGGGATTTGAAAAGGTCGTCTCCGTCCACTTCCACCGAGAAGTTTCTGAATGCACCTTTAACATTGGTAATCATCATGTGCTTTACTTTAAACGTAAGTTCACTGTGGGTGGTATCCAACACCCATTTTGCGGCTGTTTTTACAGTTGTTTCCATGTTTTTATGAGTTTTAAATGATTAACTGATTTGATGGTACAAAGATCCGGTCATTTGAAGGGCGGGAGGTAACACTTTTCGGAAGAAAGATTGTAGTTTTCTGCAAAGGCTTATTCCTTAGCGCATTGGTGCGAAAAAAGGCTGCTTTTTCAGCCCTTTACAGAGAGGGTGTTTCTGAGATAATTTACATTTGTGAAAATACCGGTTGAAGGAATGGCGCATTTACCCGATCTCATCAGAGACCTGGCCTTGATTTTAATGACCGGGGCGGCTACCACCATCCTGTTCAGGAAGATCAAACAGCCGCTGGTACTGGGTTACATAATAGCAGGTTTTTTGGTGGGTCCCCACGTCCATTTTTTACCCACGGTGGCCGATATAAAGAATGTGGATGTGCTGGCGGAAATCGGTGTGATTTTTCTTTTGTTCGGGTTGGGACTGGAGTTTAGTTTTAAAAAGCTGATGCGGGTGGGCGCTCCCGCGTCCATTACCGCCCTCGTTGAAATTGCCTTCATTACCGTGGCCGGTTTTTTTATGGGCAAGTTGCTGGGGTGGTCCGTCATGGACAGTTTATTTCTGGGAGGGATGCTGGCAAGTTCCTCCACAACCATCATCATCAGGGCCTTTGATGAATTGGGGGTAAAGTCCATGCACTATGCCCGTATTGTATTTGGTGTTTTGATTGTTGAGGATATTGTGGTGATTTTGCTGATGGTGTTACTTTCATCCATTGCGGCTACCCAGCAAATACAGGGTGCCGAAATTGTATTGACGTCACTAAAACTTGTTTTTTTTCTGTCCTTATGGTTTTTAGGCGGAATTTTTCTGCTGCCTACTTTGCTCAAGCGGATAAGGCCGTTTCTGGATGAAGAGGTTTTGCTCATCCTTTCCATCGGGCTATGCCTGGGCATGGTGGTGTTGGCCACACAGGTAGGCTTCTCGGCCGAGTTGGGGGCATTTATGATGGGTTCTATTATTGCCGAGACCACCTCTGCCGAAAAGGTAGAACATGTTATTAAGCCCATCAAAGACATGTTCGGTGCCGTTTTCTTTGTTTCGGTGGGCATGCTGATTGACCCACAGGTGATTTTGGAATACGGCTGGCCGGTAGTTTTTGTAACCTTGCTGACCCTCTTCGGTAAGCTGATCAGCACCACCATAGGCGCACTTTTATCGGGTCAGCCGCTCAGGCAGTCCATACAGGTAGGTATGAGTATGGCGCAAATTGGCGAGTTTGCATTTATTGTAGCCACTCTGGGCCTCTCACTTGGAGTCATCTCAGATTTTCTTTTTCCAGTAGCGGTAGGCGCATCAGCAATTACCACATTTACCACACCCTACCTGATTAAATTATCGGTTCCCTTTTCAGAATTTTTGGAACAGCGTCTCCCCGCTTCCTGGATAAGGCGCATTCACATGTATTCACGCAGTGCCCAAAGTATGGGCAACGAATCGGATGCTCAGCAAGTGGTCAAATCCTACCTGCTCATCATGGTGGTCAACAGTATCATCATCCTTGCTTTAATGTTTCTTTCCTTGAATTTTTTAATTCCCTTTTTGCAGGAACTGACCAATAACATGTTTTTTGCCGATTTTGGCGGAATCATCGTATCTCTTGCCATTGCATCTCCTTTTCTCTGGGCTTTGATGGCTAAACAGCCCTCTATTGTAGCGGGAAAAATATCTTGGCAGTTTACCGGGTACAGGCAGGGGCCGATTTTTGTCTTTAAGGTCATTAGAGTAGCGGTGGGAATTTCACTCATTACCTTCTGGGTGTTCAAGATTTTCTGGCTGCACCCCACCACTTTTATAGCAGTGCCTGTAATTATCGTCCTGCTTTTCTTGTTCGGAAAGCGAATACAGATCTTTTATCAAAGGCTGGAAGACCGGTTTATCCGGAATCTTAATGCCCGTGAAAGGGCGGAATACAATACCACAGCCGCCAGTGTTTTAAGGAAAAATGCTTCCATGGAATCGGAATTATCGCCCTGGGATGCCCACATTATTCGTCTGGAAGTCCCTGCTAATGCAGCCTATACCGGCAGGAAACTAAGTGAACTGGCGTGGCGAGAAAAGTATGGAATCAATGTAGCGTATATAAAGCGGGGTGATCATTTACTCCATCAGCCCGTGAAAGATAGTTTTATGCTCCCTTTCGACGAGATTGGTGTGATTGCCACCCGGGAGCAAATGAATGTTTTTCAGCCTATGTTTGAACAGGCTGCACCCATTGAACCCGATGCCATCAATGTGGACAACATTGTATTGCAGAAATTCAGTGTAAATGGTTCAGGAACGCTGAATGGCCTCACTCTGCGGGAATCTGGTATACGCGAGGAGACGGGTGGATTGGTGGTGGGCATTGAACGGGACAACCAGCGAATTCTGAATCCTGAATCAACTGAAATCCTGAATACGAACGATATTGTATGGATTGTTGGTGAGAGAGATAAGATTAAGAAGTTCATTCACGACAAAAATCAAACAACATGATCACTATTCTTGTGCCGACGGATTTTTCGACCACCGCTAAAAAGGCCGTGGAGTATGCTGTTTTTTTTGCTAAGAAAGTAAACGCTCATCTTGTTATACTGCATGTGTACCAGATTCCGGTCGTTTCACTTAAGCCTTTGTATGTGGCCAATCCGGAGGCCGTAAAGGAAATCAACCGATTGGCTGAAGAACAGCTGAACAGGCTGGTGCAGGAGGTGGAGGGATTAAAAGACATTCGCTTTACCACCAAAGCATTGCCCATGAATTTGCTCATCGAATTTGCGGAAATCCTGAACCGTCAGCATGCGGATCTGATCATTATGGGAACCAACGGAGCGAGCGGTTTAAAGGAACTAATCATGGGAAGCAACACTGCCTCTGTCATTGAAAGTGCAAATTGTCCGGTGTTGGCCATTCCGGCCAATGCGCCATGTACGGGAATTGGAACAATCGGCTTTGCCTATGACAAGGAGATCATTAATGACTTCGAAAATTTGGAGTTTTTAAAATGGTTTACCAGGCATTTCAAGGCTTTGATCGAAGTTTTTCATGTGAATAATGCTGAACCTGAATCTTCCGCATCCCGGCATGACGATACCCTGAACCGGCTGAAAAAATTCCTTCAGAATCTTCCCTTTAACTATTCAGAGATTTTTCATAGCAATGTAGAAGAGGGTATCAATGCCTGTCTGGAAGAGAAAAAGGTGGATGTCTTGGCCTTGATGCATAGAAGCCGCAGTTTATTTGATTCGCTTTTCAGGAAAAGTTATTCAAAAAAAATGGCCTACCAAACCACCATCCCTTTACTCGTGATCCCGGAATAAATGGCAGTAAACAAAGGGAAGCGCTTGACCTTGCGCTTCCCTTTTTTACATGTAGATATACTGTTATTGAGCTAATCCGATTTGTTTCATAAACGACTGATTGTCCCAAAACAGGTACTCTTCAATCATTTTCCCCTCTTTCCAATGCCCGATGGTAGTCATGTTCAGTTTGAATTTTTTGCCGGTAGGCGGAATCGTCTTTCCTCCTCCGATGGGCATGGGTTTTGAAAAGGTTCCTTCCATCACTCCGATCACGGCGGTCCAGTCGCCGCTGCCGAATTTTACCGGGTGTTCCTTGATTTTAGTGTCGGGGGCGAAGGCAAACATCGGGGTCAGCATGTCAATATGATCCGGGTAAAGACCCTCCGTCACATGTCCGTCCGGATAATATACCTTGATGTTCTCTGCATGGCTGTGACTGAACTTGTCCCATTGCTGTTGGCTGTAAAACTCGTAGTCCAGCGTATCGAAGGAGAGGAGGCGTTGTTCCGTCAAGGCTCTTTCCGCCGTATAGCGTTTGAGTTCGTTTTGCAGGGAATCCACCTTCGCTTCCAGAACGGAGGTATTGTTGGTGCCGGTGCAGCCGGCGAGACCGGCCATCAGCACGATGGCGGCAAGCACCGTGATGTGTTTGAAGTGGTGTTTCATAGGATTTGTTTTTATAAATAATGGTACAAAATTGTGCTCTTTTTAAAAGTCAACGGAAACAGGAATCGGAAGAAACGTTGTGTTTTCAGGAAATCAGCTTTCGCATCTCCTCCCGGAAGTCGCTGGGCGTTTGTCCTGATTTCTTCCTGAAAACACTGGTAAAATAGGCTTTTTCATTGTACCCGAGGTCGAAGCCGATTTCGGAAATACTCTTGTCGGTGTGGATCAGCTGGTTCTTTGCTTCAATAAGTTTTCGTGCTTCAATGATTTCGGTGACACTCAGCTGCATGATCTGATGGCAGATGTTGTTCAGGTTGCGCGAACTCATGAAGAGTTTTTCGGCATAAAAGTCAACGCCTTCGGGACGATGATAATTTTCTTCCAGAATTTTCAGGAAATTTTTGAAAGTGGTGTTGTGTGTTTTGTTCAACCCGCTGTCCGTGGTTTCGCTTTTTCTTCTTTCCGATTCAATCATCGTAAACAAGGCGCTGAGCAGGTGTCTGACCACGCTGAGGTCGGGAATTTCCTGCTGCATCTCGGCATCTATCAGCTCACACAGGGTAACCAGTCTCTTGAAACAGCTGCCTTCCTGAATTTTCAAAGTGGCATCGTCGTGATAGAGGGAATAGAGCTGAAATGCCGTTTCGGGAATGAACTCGGTTTTAAAGCGGAGCACCCACATCCGGCATCGGCCATTGTTCAGTTTTGGAATCACCCGGTGCACCTTGCCTTTGGTCACAAAGCTCACAAAGGGGGCGTCCATGGTTGTGGCTTTGAAATCGATGAAATGTTCCAGCCGCCCTTCCATGCCAATGATCAGTTCCTCAAAATCGTGATGGTGCGGTTCATCGGGCGCGGCATTGATTTTACCGGCCTCCGCCTCGTCTACCGTAAATATTTTGAAAAGCTCATTCATCCTTTCAAAGGTAGTGAAAGGAAGGATTGACCCTTGAAACCTTTTATTTTTTTCGCCTGAACCGGAAAGGATCCTTGTCCCTGATGCCATCCCGGGTGCGGGAAAACGGGCTCTTGTCGGAAATTACCGGCCCTGCCTGCACCTCCGGGTGATCCTGTCAATTTTTTTTAACCGCCTTATTTTCCGGATTTGGCTTTCGCCGCTTTGGGCTTGGGCTTGTAGGCGGCTTCGTATCTTTCAATCCAGGCGGCCGCGCTCATTTTTTTCATCAATTCGCCGATGAGTTTGTAAGGGATCTCCTCCATTTTTTTAAAGCGGACACAGCTCTTGCCCATGTCCAGCTTTTGTTTGCTGTGTTTGGGATATTCGTCAACGAACCATTTCAGCAGCTCGGGATCGGAATAGAGGCCCATGTGGTAAAAATTGATGGATCCTTTTTGTGAGGCAATGCCCGCGAAGGGGAGCGGCTCCTCCGGCTTGCAGTGGTAACCGGCCGGGTAGAGGCTGTGCGGTACCACATAGCCCAGCCCGCCATAGCTGATGGCGGCTTCGAAACCTTTGGGCAGGTTTTTTACAATCACCTCGTGTAATTTGTTAAAGGGGATTACCCGGTCCTCGGGAAGGTTGATGAGGATGTCTTTTACCGTTTTTCCGTTTGCTTTCATGGGCGAGGGCTTTTCTTGACGACCTTTTGATGATTTTGGTATTCTGTTCCGCGCGATTACGCGTTGATGTAACTCAGCTCAGTAACCCCGCTGTTAAAAGTTCGGGTGCCGATTAAGTTCAGTTTTGTTTTTTCTTTGATGCCGCTAAACAAGGGAATGCCATGTCCGAGTAGAATCGGATTCAAAAACAGCCAATAGCCGTCAATCAGGTTCAGGGACATCAGTGCATGGGTAGCCGAGGGGCTGCCAAATAGCAGGATCTCTTTACCCTCTTCACCCCGTTCTTGTTTTATTTCCCGGATGCTCTCTGCGAGACAATCGCTGATGATGCTTGTATTCGGCAGTGCCACGTCTTTCAAGGTTCTTGATAAAACCACTTTGTGAACGGTACTGTACCAGCGGGCATGTTCAATTTCATGCGGTGTCGCACCCGGATTCTTGCCGGCGCCAGGCCAGTAATTTTCCATCATCTGATAGGTCACGCGTCCATACAGGGCCGTGTCGCCTTTGCTGATTCTCTGGCCGACATGATGAAAAATTTCTTCGTCGGCTTTGATCCAGTCCATTTCGCCATTCGGTCCTGCCACAAATCCATCCAGCGACAGGTGCATGAATGAAATTATTTTTCGCATCGGCTTGTTATTTTTATGGTTGTTCAGGATGAAGGTATTATTTTTTTGTCTCAGCTTTTGGATGCCAGAGAAGGAGGGTGGATAGGGTAACCTGCCGGGTAGGGGTCAAGCGCTGATCTCCTGGCGTTTTGCCTAAAAATAGCTTAACCATGCTTTGTCTTTGTTTGCTTTTTTGTAGCTGTCAAATTTTTTACACCAGGGATAGAGCAAGGCAATCACCGCCACCCAAACGGAATAAACCACCCAGAGCGGAAAACCATACCCTTTCAGGGCAGGGGTTTCCGTGACCCAGTCGGGTAAAATCATCAGGCGCCAGCCAAAGCCCGATAATTCTGCCACGACGAGTGCGGCCGCATGGATGAGGTACAAATGCAGGATGTAATAGAAAAAAGGGACTCGCCCGAAGGTGCTCAGAAATTCCACCGCCTTGCCTTTTAGTTTTTCGGTATGGGCCAGAAACAAGAAGGTAGCGCCCAGGGTCAGGAGCAGGTAGGACAAGGAGGGAGGGTATTTGGAAGGATTGAAAAACGAAATCAGGTTTTTGGAAAGTTCACCGTAATCGCTAAACGGTACGGGGTCGCCGTATACATTGCTGTATCTTAAAATGACGAATGCCGCAAGGGATGAAAGGCCCGTCAGATTCAATAATTTTTTTCTTTTCAGGGGGTCATAGCCCGGGTCGTAAAAGGTTCCGAAACAATACCCCAGCGACATCACGGCGATCCACGGGATCAGGGGGTAGCCCACCACGAATTCCACATCGTCGTTTATTTTGAAAAATTCAAATTGGTGAAGGATGGCCCACCAGACATTCCCCTTGTAATGCAGGGTGTCCAGCAGGTTGTGTCCGAGGATGAGGACGAGGCTAATCAGTAAAATATACTTTCTTTCAAGATGCACCAGGAGCGCCAGAAAAATCATGCTGACGCCCAATGACCAGATCACCAGCAGGCCGGGACTTTTGAAATACACATCAAAGTACCAGGCAAAATTAACGATGGTCATTTCGATAAAAACCAGCCAGAGTCCGCGTTTGAACAGAAAGCGGGATAGTTCGGATCTTGTTTTTCGTTTCCCGACCATAAAGGCGGAAATTCCGGCAAGAAAGCAAAATGCAGGTGCGCAAAAATGCGTGATGAAGCGGGTAAAAAAGATGGGCAGGGTGCTTTGGGTGGGATCTCCGGGATCAAAGTAAAAGGCGGAATAGTGAAAGTAATCTCTGACGTGGTCGAGTGCCATGATGACCATGACCAGGCCGCGCAGCAGGTCAATGGATTCAATTCTTGGTTTGGTAACTCCTGTCATAAGTCAATGCATGGCGTTTGAATTTCTGAAAATAAATGATTCATGCTTACAGAACCTTGCATGGTGTATGGCGCTGGCGTTGTACCGCCATGCAAAACGCCAGGGCATCGCTTCTCCATGCGATCACTGCTTGCACAGAATCAGGACGACAACACAGCCCGGTGTTTTATAGGGTCAGTCTTCTGTGGCCAATGCGCGGTCATCACCCTGCCTTTTCGATCAGCTTCCTTTACTTCAAATACGTATTCAGCCAGTTTACCCACATTTTTTGTTGTTCCATTTGTGTCACGGGGTCGGTGGCATTGTGGGCGGGAACCGGCCAACCCCAGAATTTGGCATGCGTACCGTTGTCAATAAGGGTATGGTATAGTTTGTAGGAATTGGTAACGGGTACACGCGGGTCGCCGGTATTGGCTAAGATGAGCACAGGTGCTTTTATGTTTTTAGCCTCGGTAATGGGGGATTGATCCAGAATTTTTTTCATGTTATCCCCTACCCAGGGCGAACCGCCGATCATGCCTGTACGGCCCACATTGCCATCGCTCAGATTGTACATGTCCACCCAATCGGTGACGGCGGCCCCCGCTACGGCCGCTTTCCAGCCGCCGTAATGCCCCGCTAACCACACCGTCATAAAGCCACCGTACGACCAGCCGCTGATGCCAATGTTCGCAGTGTCAATCTTGACGGTGGTTTTCAGTTTTTCTAAGCCTGCCATCACATCACGGCCCGGCCCGGCTCCTGCATCTTTTACAATGGCCATTTTGTAGGCCGTTCCCAAATTGTCGCTTCCCCGGTAATTGGGCTCGAATACAATGTACCCTTCGTTGGCCAGTATTTGAGGCAACCTTGAAAATTGTTCTACGGAAGCCGAGTTCGGACCACCGTGGATGACCAGCACCAGTGGATATTTTTTCCCTTTTTCATAGTTTACCGGATAGGTGACGATACCGCAATGTGACCATCCGTCATTTTCCCAGCGAATGGTCTCCGTTTTTCCCAGTGTCATCCTGCTGATTTCGGTATTGTACTCCGTTAGTTGGACAGGTTTTTGACGGGCGGAGGGCATATAATACAGCTCAACCGGTTTGTCAGGGGCAGACCCTGTAAAAGCAATTGCTCCCGTTTTGCTCACCGTGGCATCCATCCAGAAAAACCAGGAAGGAGCTATATTTCCTATATCGAGTGGAAGGACCTTGCCATCCAAACCCATCAGCCACATGGAGGTTTTGTTGTCGTTGTGTCCGCCCACCAGGATGTTTTTGCCATCGGGCATCCAGGCGGAGAGAAACAAATCTCTGTTGAGTGCCTCAGAAATGACTTTGCCTTCGCCGCCTCCTGCATTGCTGATCCAAAGTTCATTGATTCTTTCAAACTCCTTTTTGTACCAATAGGAAATTTTGCTTCCGTCGGGTGAAAAAACAGGGAAGCCTTCAAACTCCGTCCTGCTGGTTAATGCGGTATACGTTCCGTCCGAAAGGCGAAGCCGCTGAATGGTTCTTTTTCTCCCGTCGCCGGAGTAGGTGGATTCCACTTTTACAAACAACAGGTCCTTTCCATCCGGACTCCAGGAGATCGGAGAAGAGGGTGGACTGGGTGGGATCACCAGCGGCAAGGTCCAGTCGCCGTCAGTCAGTCTTTTGCTATCCGAGGTGTTGGTGTTCACCAGCCAGATGTGCGCGGGCAAAGGCTGGCTTCCGGTAAACATGTGGTTGTTGCCGATCTCAAAACCGGTGAAGCCCTTTTCGATTTCAGCTTTGTTTTTGGGTTCGTTGAGCGCGGCATAGGCCATGTCGGTGGAGTTGGGACTCCAGGTAAAATGCAGGACCCCTTTGGGTGCTTTGGTGATTTGTCTGGCTTCGCCTCCCTGCATGGACAGTACAAAGATCTGATTGAGTGCATCCTTGCTTTGTCCGGCTTTGGAAAGGAATGCCAGTTGTTCGCCGTCGGGCGACCAGCGCGGACTGGATACCGCAAACCGGTCCTGGGTAAGTACGCTTTTCTTGCCCGAGGCCACCTCTACCAATACCAATTCGGCATTGAAACGGTTGTTGACATAATCGGGTCTTGATACCACCACGACCACCCTCTTGCCATCGGGGGATATTTGCGGGTCGCTCATCGACACGAATTTGGCATAATCGGTTATTTCGAATTTCTTTTGTGCGCAAACGGTACTAAGCTTAAATAAAAGCAATAGAGTGGTCAATACAGTAAAAGCTGGTTTCATGGTTTGGTGTTTATCCTTTCGGTTAGAGGTGGTTTGTGAGTAAGGGAATGATCAAACAGCATGGAAGCGGAAGTTCTGGAAACGCAAGAATGCCCGTAACAGAACTGCATTCAGCAAAAAAAGTGTCAAAGCAACAAATTCTGGTTTCATACTTCGGATGGCAGTAAAGGTTGGACGCCCGCACGATGCTTCAGCTAAAGGTTTCGGGTATTGAGCGGGATCAATGAATCAGCACTGCCCTTGTTCCGGAGTATCCTTGACCAATGATACAAAAAAAATGACTGCAGGGACCGGTTCCGCCGGTTTTTCAAAACGCAATTTTGCGGCCGGTGATCATTTCTTCCTGATTTTGGAGATGGTCAGTCCCACGGATTTGCCGGGTTTTTCCATATCCCGGATGGCAAAATCAATGGCTTCCTGCAGCAAGGCTTTGACTCTTGCATTTCGGTAATCCCCCGGCTTCTTCACATCGATGTGCCGGATGAGTTGGCCGGTGCCCGTCAGGAGCTGATGCGGGTCTTTCAGGAGTGTCCCTTTGTTAAAACCCAGATTCAGGTGTTTGCTGTAAATGGGCAGCATGCAAAAGGCATCCGACAGCTTGTCGGAGATCGAGAATACCGCCGTCAATGCATGGGTATGGTAGAGCAGTTCATTGCTGTCGGGATACAGTTCCAGGATGAAATTCCTCAGGTCCTGAAACAAGTCAACGACGTGCTGGTCTTTGTAAGCCAGTAAACGCCGGAAGTCCGGGTGTATGGGTCTTGACGGTGTCATCTGGCGCCGGAGTCGTATTGCATGGCACAAATCAGGTTTCCTTCCGTATCCAGAAACTTGGCGATCCAGCCCACATGCGGTATCGCCGTCCGGGGCATTAAAATTTGTCCACCCTTCGTTTTTACCCGCTCAAGGGTATCGTCAATGTTCTCCACACCGATGGTGCATTCCAGGCCAATGAGTTTGTCGGGTACGGGCGAGTATTTTCTGGACTGCAAGGCCCCGATCAGTTCTCCGTTCTCCGACTGGTCCGCTTTGATCTGTAAAAAGTCAGAGGGGCCGTAGGACCGGAAACCCCAGTCAAAAACGCCTTCGTAAAATGTTTTGGCCCGATCAATGTCGTCAATGTGAATGGCAAAATGCGTCAGTTTGTTTTTCATGCTTCAGGTTTCTAAAGAAGGCTTTGTGTTAGGGGTGCTTGTGCACATACTCCAGGATATCGGCAGGCTGGCAATCCAGCACTTTACAGAGGGCCTCCAGCGTGCTGAAGCGAATGGCTTTTGCTTTCCCGGTCTTTAAAATAGAAAGATTGGAAAGCGTTAAACCCACTTTTTCGGAAAGCTCATTGAGCGACATCTTCCGCTTTGCCATCATCACATCTAAATTCACCACAATGGGCATAGCCTATACCGTTAAGTCGTTTTCATTCTGGAGCTCTACGCCTTTCCTGAAGATCGTAGCAATCACATAGAGGATAGCCCCCATCAGAACAAAAGCCTGGCTGTCTATCCAGAATGGGCTTAAATGCTCGGTGGCATAACCGTTGGGCGTTAATTTTCCGGCTAGCTCCCGGCCCAGGTAGCCCAGCAATCCGATCGAAAGAACAAAATAGCTCAACGATGAAATCTGCTTAGAAACGAATGCACTGAAGGGATTCGATACATCCATTTTGTGCATCAGCCGGATGACATTGTAGAACAGACAGGCTTTGAGCATAGCAATGGAAAGAAGAAAGCCATAGATACCGAAAAAGGCCCCTCTGCTTTCTTTGTACAGAGGCGTTAAGTCCAGTTTTTGATAAAGATGGGGGATAAATTCAGGCTTGAAAAGACTGAAAAAGAAATTGACCAGCAGGCCGCCGGCTTCCATGCTCAGTCCTATAAAGATGAGCCAGGCTACGATGTATAGGCCATTGAATACGAAGTGGCTTGCTTTCGACATGGGCTTAAAAATTGTTTGAATTAATTCAAAAGTAATAAAAATATATTGAAAAACAATAAATAAACCTTGATAATAGATAAATTATGGGCTATCGAAATGAAAATCAAAAGGGTAAAATGGGTCGGAGTTAAGGAATAGCCTGAAAGGAACAGGTGATTTACCGTTCGCAATCGCTTAGGCGCCGGATAAGAAACACACCTGACTACCGTCCCGGGTAAGGAAAAGCAGCTGTAAACCTTCAGGTGTATCCACCGCGCTCATCTCCTGTTCAAAAAGCTTTCCTGCTCATTTTGCTCAATTCGCTTTCCAGCCGGTCGAAATTTTCTTCGTTTTTATCGACGACGATTTTTTTTAATTTTTCGCAGGCATCGGCGGTTTCAAACAGCATTTTGAAAACGAGTCTGGTTTGGCCGGCCGGAATTTCTTCAAACGTAGCGACCACCTGGAAGAGCGGTGGGGTATGGCGCTTCCAGGCAATGAGAACTGGTTCCTCAATTTTGATGAATTCACATTCGTTCGCGTAATTTCCTTTGTCGGGGCCGTGCATGATAAAACTCCATTTACCGCCCACCCGGAAGTCGAACGCGTGAAAGGTATTGGTAAAGCCCTTCGGCCCCCACCAGTTTTGGAGGTGACCGGGCTCCGACCAGGCACGAAAGAGTTGCGCCCTTTCCGCGTGAAAGATGCGTGTGCTGACGATTTCACAATCCGGTGTCGTATTCAGTATTTCGGATGTCATCGGGCAGGTTTGTCTTTGTTGAAATTCCTTGTCATGGGTTGTTTCCAGCCAGGACTACAGGACCATTAAAAATCAGCAATGATCAGTTTTTTCATGCCCATCATTTTTTTGAAGGCCCCGGGTTTTTTACTGAGTGCTTCCCAGTTTTCGGGACATACCTGCCAGCTTAATCCGTATTTGTCTTTTAACCACCCGCACACACTTTCCTCGCCTCCCCGGGCGGTGAGGGCGTTCCAGTAATAGTCAATTTCGCTTTGGTCCTTGCAGGGGATCATGAGTGAAATGGCTTCGTTGAATTTGAACAAGGGTCCGGCGTTAATCCCGATAAAGCGCATGCCCAGTATTTCAAACTCCACGGTAAGCACCTTGCCGGCAAAATCTTTCTGAAAGTCCGCCAGTCCTTCCGCTTCCGTTTTTGGATAATAGGTGGTGTTGATCATTTTCCCGTCTTTGAAAATAGACAGGTAATACTCCGCGGCTTCCAGCGCCTGGCCGTCAAACCATAGATTGGGAATGATTTTTTGCATGGCTTTAAATGTATGCGGTTAAGATAGGAAATTCAGCGTAAAGTTGAAGGGACAAGGCGAACCAGAATGTGTACCCTTGCTGCAGGGCGGAAACGAAGAGGGTCGGTGAATACCCATCCCATTGACCTTGCACAGCAGGCAAAAAGTGTCCTGGATGTGGGAGTGATTAAGACGATCTCTTCGTCATTTATTCAGATCTGTGATCCTGATCCAGCCTTTGGACGTTGCCTGGCCATAAAAGGTGCAATGCGCCCATTCGTCCGTAATTTGATCGATGCATACCACGTCATTTTTAACCAGGTAGGATTTTTGTTTCTTAGCTAGGGATGGGTCGGAATAGAAATAAGCCTTGTCGGTGACGATATACCGGATCTGTTTCCAAACCGTGCGTTTTTCCAACCTGAATTCCACGGGTTCGTCCGCAAAATGCTGAACATTCCAGCAGCCTCCGTGTTCCTGGTGCAACTGAAGTCCCAGGGTCGTGTCGTTGATCATTTGAACTTGCCCTTGTATTAAATTGTCCGGGTCGTTGGGGTAATACGTGTCCACCGTAAATAGACGGCCTGTCACCATACACCGGATGTAAAAGATACAGGAAAATTTCGCCTGGCCGGATGCTTCGTCCCATCCGGTATAGCTTTCATAGTAGCCGGTCAATGTATGGTTTGTGCTGTCGTAGGCCAGTTTTAATCCGGCATCGTATTCACCGGATGCAATGGTCTGCCCGAACGATAGCGATGAAGCCCACAAAAGCGTACTGAGTGCCATCAGTTTTTTCATTTCATGTTGTCTTTACAAGGGCACCGGATTTTTTCGGATGACATGTCGTTTCTGTCATACCGATCGGACCCGCTGCTCCGGCAGCAAGGGCCATGCCTTGGACTATAGTTTATTCATTAACCGGTCGATGCGCCGTTTGTTCTGTTGCTGCAAGAGCGAGGGGTGTAAGTTCATCAGTACGTTCACCGTCATCATGGTCAGGCCAAACAAAAATTCTGAATTGTAAAATTTGACCAGAGCAAAAAGGCTGACAAAGGCAAATCCTGTTAAATGATCCAGTTCCGACTTGGTCATTTCTTTTCGAAGTGCATGGAGACCGACCTTATCCGTTTTAGGACGCAGTTTTAATGTTTGATTGAAGTACTTAAAGGGTGTGTTTTTCACCACCCACTTCACCATGCCAACGCCCATCCAGTGGTTCAGCTTTTCGCTTTTAACAAAGTTAAGGTAGGATAAATGCGTGTGGTAAAACGCTGTTTTCCTTAAAAACGCGTTCAGTATCATGCCCACCATAAAGGAAATGAAGGTAATGGCCAGGCTAAACGACAGATATTTATACGTCATATTCTGTTTCTTTTTGCTTGTTTCCCTGCATGGTCCTTTCAGGAAGTATGAATGTTTCCCATGTGTTGGAGGCTATGCCGCAAGAATACCGAAGGTATCTGATTTCTTCAGTAGTATATTCAGTTGATGGGAGCGTTTTATATGTTTTTGCAGTCATTTAAACGGAGATCATGCAGGGAAGATGACCGCTTGATTCAATGAAACATTACAGTTTGAAGAACCTGGTATGGCTGTTTTGAAACCGGATCAGATACATTCCGCGGGATAATTCAGCCATATTGATGGCAGGCTGTTCTAAGGAAACATTTTTCGACAAAACAAGTTCTCCCAGGGAATTATAAATCTGAACAAGGGTATTTTTTGTGGCTGAACCAGTAAGCCTTAAAGTGATGCAGTCCGTTGTTGGATTGGGGTAGACTTTAAACAATGTGGGTGATGATGCATCCAAAACGGATGTGGAACTTCCGAAAATGTTTTCATAATTTTCAGCATATTGGTAGGTCGTTGCACAGGTGTTCACGACATCCCAGTTGATACTCCAGGTCATCATCCCTCGAAGAGTGGGGTATCCTCCCGCCTGTGTTAAGGTATAGGTGCCGGGTTGCAAACCATTTCCTCTCAGGTAATCAATCGCAGCGCTCACGGTAGCGGTGTCGGTAAACCCACCGCCGGCAGCGGCTGGGCAGGCGGGCAAAGCGATGGCAACTTTAGAGGCGGGCAGTCCCGGAAACATGCCGCCTGCTGTATTGAATCCCTGCAGGACGGCCTCTGTCATGGCGACAATAAAATCAGCGGTACCCTGTGCATAAATATTGCCATCAATACCGTACATGCTTCCGCTGTTATAAAGTTGCACCTGAAGTATTTCAAGCGAATCGCGCAATGCATCTATGACCGGTAAATACGCTCCCCAGATGCCCCCGTACCCCGACATGCCCCCCTGAACAAATGCTGTTTCGGGAGCCATCGTAAGAATCAATCGTTTACCGTTCGCCGCATGGTAATCGCTCATTATTTGTTTTACGGCATCAATCAGATGGATGATTTTTG
>JAEUTF010000027.1 GCA_016788185.1 Bacteroidia bacterium
TAGCGAAAGGCATTAAAAGGGGCTTCCCTGCCGGATGTAAAATTCAGGGGAATTATTCAGGAAGGAGATCCTGCCAGGACCCATTTTGGGGCATTGCAGTTCCTGAATCTTAAAAGTCAGCATCCACCCGTGCACCAGTACATCATCGTGAAGCTTCCATGGCAAACCGGGGCGAGGTCGCCTGCCATTGGTTTTGCAAATCCGTTTGCCCTTACATTTTCAATGGCCATGGCTAAACCCTGATGAAAGCCGGGAACTTCAAAAAGCGATCACCAACGCGTATATATTACTCCATTCTTCTTCTCCGTGTTTTGAATTGTGAACCGGCGGGGATCGTTTTCCTTTATTTAAGGTCTAAAAAGATCTTTTGGAACAGCCTTCATACCACTGCAAACGGATAAAAGCGATTATCGTACAGTACCGCGTTTTCCAATGCCTCATTTTGAGCCTAGGCGGGGACAGCGTCCCCCTTTTTAAGAGCAGAAAAAACATCCGGAACAACTTCCATCCATTAGCAAACGGATACAAATGTTTATTACACGGTTATTTCTTTTCTGTTCCCTATTTTTACACCGGGGTGGGGACAGCCCCCCCCTTTTTTTCCAGAGCTTTCAAAAATTTTTTAATTCCAGAGCATCTTTTCATAAGCGGATACCAATTCTAATCAAACCTCTCTTTGCTTTTTGGTGATTCATTGAGTACCGGGCCTGGGTTGAAGGCTCAGATTTCAAAAGCTGAAAGATCATCCGGAACAACATCCATCCCTTTGCAAACGGATACAAATGTTTATTGCACGGCTTTTTCTTTTCGGTTCCTTATTTTTATACCGGGGCGGGGACAGCGTCCCCCGAAAAATCAAGCGTTTGCAAACGGATACAAATGTTTATCACCCGGGTACTTGTTTTCCAATGAGTATTTTTGTTTTGGGGCGGGGACGGAGTCCCCGGATTTTTTTGAGAACTCTGCAATGATTTTTTTTCGAAAGGCCATTTATGCATAAAACCGTTTTAAACAGATACAAACGTATATCTCCCGGGTAACGGTTTTCTGTTGATTATTTTTACGCCGGGGCGGGGATAGCATCCCCCTTTTTTTACAAAGCGGTTTCAAAGGAGTTACTGGATATGTGCAGTTCCGTTTTATACGGATACAAACGCGTATCTCCCGGGTACTTGTTTTCCATTGAGTATTTTTCTTTTGGGGCGGGGACGGAGTCCCCGGATTTTTTAGAGAAACCTGCAATGATTTTTTTAGAAAAGACATTTATGCATAAAGCCGTTTTAAACGGATACAAACGTTTATTTCCCGGGTACTTGTTTTCCATTGAGTATTTTTGTTTTGGGGCGGGGACGAAGTCCCCGGATTTTTTAGAGAACCCTGCAATGATTTTTTTCGAAAGGCTATTTAAGCAAAAGCTGTTTTATACGGATAAAAACGTTTATCTCCCAGGTACCGGTTTTCTGTTGAATATTTTTACCCCGGAGCGGAGACAACGTCCCCCGAAAAATCAAGCGGTTTAAACGGATACAAATGTTTATTGTACGGCTACTTCTTTTCTGTTCCCTATTTTTATACCGGGGCGGGGACGATGGCCCCCTTTTTTAGGTGAGAAACATTATCCGGAACGGGATCCATCCCTTCGCAAACGGATACACCTGTTTATAAAACGACCTGGCAAGTTCAGTTCTATAAATTTACAACGAGGTGGGGAAAGCGTCCTCCTTTTTTTAAGAGCAGAAAAAAACATCCGAAACAACTTCCATTCATTAGCAAACGGATACAAATGTTTATTGCACGGCTATCCATTTTTTAGTCTGTATTTTCACTTCGGGGCGGGGACGGAGTCCCCCGAAAAATCAAGCGTTTGCAATCGGATACAAATGTTTATCTCCCGGGTACTTGTTTTCCAATGAGTATTTTTGTTTTGGGGCTGGGACGGAGTCCCCCGAAAAATCAAGCGTTTGCAATCGGATACAAATGTTTATCTCCCGGGTACTTGTTTTCCAATGAGTATTTTTGTTTTGGGGCAGGGACGGAGTCCCCGGACTTTTTAAAGAAACCTGCAATGTTTTTTTTTCGAAAGGCCATTTATGCATAGAACCGTTTTAAACGGATACAAACGTATATCTCCCGGGCAACGGTTTTCTGTTGATTATTTTTACCCCGGGGCGGGGATAGCGTCCCCCGAAAAATCAAGTGTTTTAAACGGATACAATTGTTTATTGCACGGCTATCCATTTTTTAGTCTGTATTTTCACTTCGGGGCGGGGACAGCGTCCCCCAGAAAAAACAAGCGTTTATAAACGGATACAAATGTTTACTATACGACTCCGCAATTTCAATTTCATAAATTTACTACGGGGCGGGGATAGCATCCCCCTTTTTTAAATCCGCAAAACCAGTGCTTTCAGGCGATGATATTCAGTTTATAAGGTAGTACAAAAGTTTATCAACGACGAATACTGTGCGAGCGCCTGAATTTGTACCGAGGCGGGGATAGCATCCCCCTTTTTTAAATCCGCAAAACCAGTGCTTTCAGCCGATGATATTCAGTTTATAACGTATTACAAAAGTTTATCAATATCGAATCATGTGCGAGTGCCTGAATTTGTACAGGTGCGGGGAAGTAAGTCCTTACATGAGCAGATGATTTTTTTCAACGAAACCGTAAAACAGGAATACTTCCCTGGATCCAGAACTGCAAACACAGCTCGCACTAAGCCTGTTTCTGTACCTTTATTTTTGCCGGGTCCCGTATAGAGATCCTCCGCCCCCACCCATCTGCTCCCGAGTTTCCTATCTTCGTGGCGCATGCGGCATCTACCGAACCTGATCACACTGGGAAACCTGTTTTGCGGTTGCCTGGCCATCACTTCCATTTTCAACGCAAAGCTGGAGCAGGCCGGGGTGTTTATCCTCCTGGCTCTGCTGCTCGACTTCCTGGACGGTTTTGCGGCCAGGGCCTTAAAGGCGAATTCTGCCCTCGGTAAACAACTGGACTCGCTCGCCGACATGGTCAGCTTCGGCGTGGTGCCGGGAATGATGCTGTACACGATTTTTTTCATGGGCAGCGCCAGTTCGGAAATGAATCCTCAGCTGCTCAGCGCCGGACAGCATGCCATGTTCCTCGTTACCCTTTTTTCCTGTCTGCGTCTGGCCAGGTTCAACATCGACACCCGGCAGTCCAACCATTTCATCGGACTCCCTACACCAGCCAACACCTTGATGATCATGTCCTTCCCCTTTATCCTCGGACACGATGAATTCGGGTTGTCCCCGCTGATTTACAATCCTCTGTTTTTGCTGGCGCTGAGTCTGTTCTGTTCCTGGTTACTGATCGCCGAAATTCCGCTGCTGGCCCTCAAATTCCGTTCCTTCCGCTGGAAGGATAACCGGGGCCAGTATACGCTTCTGGCCTTCAGCGCCCTGCTCCTGCTCTTCTTTCGCTATGCCGCTCCACCCCTGATCATACTTTTCTATGTAATTTTGTCCTTGATTTTCCCACCCGAAAAAATCAGCAAATGAAATTCAACGCCCATATCAAGGTGATGCCTCAAAAGGCACTGCTTGACCCGCAAGGTCGCGCCGTCAGTGGCAGCATGAAAAACCTCAATCTTCCGGAAATCGTAAACGTCCGAATCGGTAAACACATCACCCTGGAAGTGGAAGCCGGCAACAAAGAGGAAGCCCGTGAAAAAGTGGATCTGGCCTGTAAGAAACTGCTGGCCAATCCCATCATGGAAACCTACGAGTTCGAGCTCGAACCCGCCTGATCCTTGAACGGATGAAAAGATTTTTCGTACTGGCCGGCCTGCTCCTGCTGAGCCAGTGGGCTTTTTCACAGGCGGATAGTACAGCTGCCCTGGAAGAGATCATGAATTTCCGGCGGCAACTGGACAGTGAATTTCAGGATCCCAAGGAATCACCGCTCGGAGAAAAGGGCATTCCGGCCTTTGAGGGACATCGATTTTTCCCCGCCGACCTGCACTACAGGGTAATTGCGAAGGTGGAGCGTCTCTCAGGCGAAAAGGTCTTCAAAATGCAGACCACCACCGAACGCAAACCGGAGTACATCAAAGTCCTGAAACTGCATTTCACGCTGCGTGATACAGCCTGCGTCTTGTACGCCTACCGCAACCTGGCCCTGGCCGCAAAAGAGGAATACAAAGACCACCTTTTCCTTCCATTTACCGACCTCAGCAACGGCTTTGAAAGTTATGGCGGAGGACGCTACATCGATCTTCGTATACCCGAAGGCGATAGCATGATCCTTGATTTCAACCTTTCGTACAATCCTTATTGCGCCTACAGCGGGAAGTATTCCTGTCCGGTTCCTCCTGCTGAAAACCGCCTTCCCGTCAAGGTAGAAGCGGGAATCCTGGCGCCAGCGGAGCATTGAGCTACCGCTGAGGGAAAGATCCGGATTGGTGATTTCCCCGGAAACACTGAACCGTCGTCCCCAGCAACGGAACGGCACCGGTTATTCCTTTAAAGATGAAAGAGAAAGTTTGCATGCAGCAGGGGATGTGGCCATCCCGCAGCAGCCACATCAGCGCAGCTCAAAGTTTTTACCCAGGTACACCCGTCGCACCTGTTCATCGTTGGCCAGATCCTGCGCGGTGCCTTCCTTCAAAATACGGCCTTCAAAAAGCAGGTAGGCGCGGTCGGTGATGGTGAGCGTTTCGTGCACGTTGTGATCGGTGATGAGGATGCCGATGTTTTTCTCCTTGAGTTTGTACACAATGCCCTGGATATCTTCCACCGCGATCGGGTCGACGCCGGCAAAAGGCTCATCCAGCAGGATGAATTTGGGATTCACCGCGAGGCAGCGGGCAATTTCCGTCCTCCGTCGCTCTCCGCCCGACAATACATCTCCCCGGCTTTTCCTGATTTTCTGAAGACCGAACTCCGCGAGCAATTCCTCCGTTTTCTGGTTTTGCTCTTCCTTTGAGCGGCCGGTCATTTCCAGCACCGCACGGATGTTGTCCTCCACACTGAGCTTTCTGAAAACGGAAGCTTCCTGGGCCAGGTAGCCGATGCCCATCTGCGCGCGCTTGTACATGGGCTCGCTGGTGATGTCGGCGTCGTCGAGAAAAATATGGCCTTCGTTCGGCTTGATCAGGCCCACCGTCATGTAAAAGGTAGTGGTTTTACCGGCGCCGTTGGGGCCCAGCAAGCCCACAATCTCACCCTGCTCCACGCGGATCGAAACGTTATCGACAACGGTACGGCGCTTGTAACGCTTTACCAGGTTCTGGCTCCGGAGGATGGACATGCCGCGAAGGTAGTTCAGAATTAAGAAACCAGAATTATTACAGCGAAATATTGTGCGAGGGATGGCGGGATACCCTGCCTTGCGGCTACCGGTGGCAGACCGATGGATCAGAAGGTGATCTGGAAACTTCCGCGGAAACCGAACTTGGAAATATCGGGATTCTCGAGGTAACTCATTCTCCAGAGGAAGTCAATGCGGAGAATGCGGATGATGTTCTCCACGCCCAGCCCCACTTCCACATAGGGCTTTTTGTTGAGGGAATAAAACAGCGAATTGTTGGTTTGCAGGTTAAGGTTGGCGCTCTGAAGTTCTCCCCACACCGCCTTCACCTGTGCCACTTCCCTCCATTTGAGTTTACGCATCAGCGGTATTTTATCGAGAAAGAAACCATCGAAGTGATGGGTGGCATAGGCGCTCAGATAATAATCGCTCACAAACTCAAAGAAGTTCATCATGTTGAAAGCGGCGTAATCGTAAAAGTACGTCTCGTTGCCGGGATGAATCTCGAGCAAGGGATAGGGCACCTTGCCCCAGGTGCGCCCTGCACTAAGCACCCAATAGGTATAGCCAAACGGACTCAGCCGTAAGCGGTCGTCAACCCGCACCGACAGCTTGTGGTAATCGAAATCACCCTCGAGGAAACCTTTCAGCCCCTTGGTGTAATTGACCTGGATGACGGGATGTTCGCTGCCGAGGCTGATCCGGTCCACCTTGCCCGCTACAAATTTTTCGCGGTAGGCAAAACGCATGTACAGCGATAACTGCGTGGTCTGAAAACTGTTCTTCACTTCGGTACGGGCCGCATCGGAATAATAGCTGATGTCGAGATCACCGAGCGGCTTGAATTCATTGTGGCTGAGGGTCACCTTGTTGCTCAGGCCGGGAAACCATTCAATCTCGTACCAGGCTTTCTGCGATTCGGAGGTGTTGAGCTTGGTCGCCGGATTGCGCCGGAAGAGGGAAGAGAGAATGTTGTCGTCCTGGAACGCATTGTCGCTCTGCCCCAGCTGTTCCACATCATAACGGTACTGAAGTCCCGCAAACTGCCGCGGCTTCGACCCTATCTTGTATTTAAAAGCGCCCATGTACTTAAAGCGCTCGTCCTTGAGTCCGTAGGCCAGGTAACCCTCCAGCTGAATCCTGGTGCTGAGGTCATCGCTGGTGCGCAGGCCTACCCGGAAGCGGTTGCCTTCAATGGGATTGTAACTGTAGAGGGTGTAGTAGGGTCCGAGTTCAATGAGCCCGATATCCTTGTAGCCGGTGAAGAAGAGCGTGACCAGCTCCACGTAGGTTTTAAAGGCGGGAAGCGTTTTGATGGTGTCCACCATGTGGTAGATCTTCAACTCCCGCTCGGCGAGGGAGTCGTGCCGGGCCTGATCCCAGAAATCACTGGTCCGGTTGAGGGCATCGTCGTTGACGATGATGTTGTCGGTTCCCTTGAAGATCTCAACCGGAATATCCGGATTGAGCACCATGTTTTTATAGGAGGTGGTTTTGCGGCCGATGAAACTCATGCCTTCCTCACGCGCCGCGAAATCCAGCACCAGCATGTCCTTGCTGAGCATCCACTGCTTGTCCTCCACCCGGCTGTACTCCTGCACAATGGCCATGTCCTCCACCCAGTTGATGTTGGCATCGTGGGCAATGCGCATGGAGATTTTCTTAACCGCCCAGGTGCTGTCGTGTACCCAGAACTCACCGCTGAAGGTAAGCTCCTGCGGGCGGCGCGGTTTGAACTTGAGCTTGTAACACCACTGGTTGCCGATAAAGGTGGAATCGAGCAGGTAATAGCGGTAGTAGACCAGACCAATGTCGGAGATGGGACTCACAAAACCTTTGCCGAAGAGGTCGATGAAGTTGTTGTAAATATTGACCCGCTGGTACATGTCGCCCAGGAACTGAGTCACCGATGCGTTCTCCAGCCCCGACACCTTGCTGGCTTTGATGACTTCCTTTTTGCTCTGGGGATTGCTCCTGAAATACATGTCGGACAGCGTTTCGGAAATGAAGAACGGAAGGAAGGGCTTGCTGTTGGTTTCGGTGCTGTCGATGTTGTCCCATACAAAGGCAAAAGGCTTCAGCAGCTTGTTCCCCTTCATCTTTTCGCTGATGTTGGTCAGGTCGAATTCCAGCTTATTGTACACTTCGTACTGGTAGGAACTGAGGCTGGAGGGATCGTTGACGTCCTTGTGTTTGATGATGTTTTTCAGGATGATGTTGGCCGGATTCTCCCCGGCTTTGATCACCACCTCCTGCAACTCCACCTTACTGGCCTTGAGTGACACATTGATGACCTGCTCCTGCCCTTTTTTCACACGCATTTTCACGGTCTGGTACCCGACCAGGGTAAAAACCAAAGAATCGCCGGGCTCGTTGGTGATTAAAATAAATTTTCCGTCCAGGTCGGTATTGGTGCCGGTGGTGGTGCCTTTAAAAACGACGGTGGCAAAAGGGATAGGCTCGTTGGTCAGCTGGTCGGTCACTTTCCCGCTTACTTTGGTCTGCTGTGCCAGCGCCCCCTGTGCCATCAGCAGCAGGAGAACAAGGCAACATGAAAATGATTTGGTCAGCATATACGAATGGTGGTCCGGGGGATCGGTAATTTTTACGAAGAAATCACTCCATGGTTCCAAGTTCTTCCCAATACTCCAGGGCCCTTCGGGTATGCGGAATCACAATGCTACCCCCCACCAGGTTGGCAATGGAAAACACTTCAAAAAGCTCATCGGTGCTCAGCCCCTGTTCCTTGCATTTTCCAAGATGGTAACGGATGCAGTCGTCGCAACGAAGCACCATGGACGCGATCAGTCCCAGCATCTCCTTGGTTTTGACATCCAGCACCCCTTCCTGGTAGGTGGAGGCGTCCAGCGCCCAGAATCTTTTGATGTTGAGATTCCCCTGAGCGAGGATTTTCCCGTTCATTTTTTCGCGGTAATCGTTGAAGTCTTTTACGAGTGACATGGCAGTATGAAGATGCGAAAATAAGACCGGATCATGAGTTTACCCGCATCCGGATACCGAAATGTAGGATTTTCTTTACGAAACAGACAATCAACTGACCAATGATTTCTCCCGGTTGATGCTGACCGCCTTCGAAACATAAATGCTTACTTCATAAAGGAGGAAAAGGGGGATGGCTACCAATAACTGGCTGGTGATATCGGGCGAGGGCGTGATGAGGGCCGCCACGATGAGATTCACCACCATGGCATGCTTGCGGTACTTCCGCATGAATTCGGGACTGAGCACGCCGAGTTTGCTGAGAAAATACACCACCATGGGCAACTCAAAAACAATACCGGTCGACATGGAGAGAACAGTGACGGTATTGATATAAGAATCCATACTGATGGAATTTGAAATTTCCTCACTCACCTTGTAATTGCCTAAAAAATTAATGGACAGGGGCGTAATGATGAAATATCCGAATGAAACGCCCATCATAAACAGCAAAGAGGTGAAAAAGACAATCCCCTTTGAATAACTGATTTCCTTTTGCGAAAGGGCCGGCTTCACGAAACGCCATATTTCCCAGATGAGATAGGGGAAGCCCAGCACAAACCCGGCCATAAAGGCAATCCACATGTGCGTGGTAAACTGCCCGCTGATGTTCAGGTTCACGACGTTGAAATCCACCTTGTCGAGACACATGTCGAGGTGATAGCGTTCCGACAGGTCGCACAGCACCCGGTAGGTCAGGAAATCGGTATTCTTCGGGGCCATGATGATGCCGTCAAAAACAATTTCCTTGTTCATAAAGGCCACGATGGCAATGACGAGGATGAAGGCGGCGGAACGCACCAGGTGCCAGCGCAGGGCCTCGAGGTGATCGAGGAAAGTCATTTCTGCGTTGGGATCTTTGAGCATGGCAAAGGCGGCGGGATGCGAAATTAAGTTTAAAAATGCAAAGAGCCGATACGGAAGCGGCGAGGCGGCGCTGTTTGTCCTCCCGTCCTGCCGGAGAACCTATTCCTTTACCGTGAGTTTCAGGTAGTCGATCACATCCTTCACAGGGGTACAGAAGCCCAGTCCCTCCATTCTTCCGCCCGAAATTTTGGAGTTGACCACGCCGATAAAAATGCCCGGATTTTTCAGCAAGGGGCCGCCGCTGTTGCCGGGGTTCACACTCACGTCCGTTTGCACCAGCGTCAACCCGCCGGGGTCTTTGCGGATACCCGAAATGATGCCCTTGGATACGGTCTGGCTGAGCTCCATCGAGGCCGGCGTGCCGATGGCAAGCACCTCATCCGCAATTTCAAACTCGGTGGCGCTGTTTAGCTTAAAGGCAAAGGGGAATTTCCGTTCCGCTTTGATCAGAGCCAGGTCGGCGAACTTGCTGGTACGGATGATTTTCCCCTTCACCGTATCGCCGGCGGGAAGAATCACCTGGATGCTGCTGTCCTCAAGACCAGCCACCACGTGATAACTGGTGAGCACATGGCCTTCGTTGCTGATGACACATCCGGTGCCGAAGCTTTCGCCGGTTTTCACGGTGACGGTCGCCTGCAGGGAGGTCTTCATGTCTTTCACCACCGCCGTGGGCGTGATGAGCAGCGGTTGCATGGTGGAGGCCGCGGCGGGCTCATCGTTCTTGTTCAGGTCCACCGTACCGTTTTCGAGCAGCAGCTCCAGAAAACCGTTGGCCACGGCATCCTGTATACAACGCTGGAGCAGGGCCACCTTTTCCTCGTTATTAATGCTCATCCACCGGTGGAAGTCAAGGCTGAACATACCCGATTTGGCCGATTTGCTCTCCCGCAGCTTCGATTTCCCGAATTTATCCTTGAAGTCGAGTACGATTTCCGTTTGCACCAGTACCGAGATGTTGGCGCATTTGTCGCCGGCATCAAAGAGCAGCAACTTCATGTTGGTGACCTTGGCATCAAGGTAGTTGAGGTAATTGCCGGTATTCATCAGCCGCTGGTTCGTATCTACGTAACCGGTAGCCGCCACCGCCTTCATGAATTCATGTCCCAGGTCAAAGCTCATGTGCGAGGTCTGCAGATCATCGTAGCATTTGCCGGGGACATAGGCCCGTTCAAAAAGGCCGTTTTCACGAAAGGCTTCGTATTTGTACCAATAGCGGTCGAAGCGCAGGGCGTCCTCCTCGATCAGCAGGCTTTTGAGGATGACCGATTTGTTTTCGGCGGCCGCAGCGGGCAGCCGGTGCGTACATGAAAGGCTGATGCTTTTTTCGTCGGGCAAGGCGACAGCCCACTCCGTCTTGTAGCCTTTGCGCTCCAGGCGAATCTGCTTCATGGCCGATGTTTTTCCGAAGTCCACCTTCACCTGTTTTCCCGTTCCCGCCTTTTTATCGTCCACATACACTTCGCAGTCGTCAGCGTTGGTCCGGATGCTGAAGAGCTGGCTTTGCGCCTGCAGCATTTCACTGCTCAGCATGCAGGTGGCGAGCAGCCATATTTTCATTGTACTTTTCATCTTTTGATTTGCCCCTGTTCGTCGCTTCCGGGTGATGTGCAAGCGGAATTTTCCGGCCGGACAATGATAGAAATAATTGCCATCCGACTGAACGGTTCGGTTCTCCTCCTTTCAGAAAAACCATCGCGATCCGGAAAAGCCCGGGCGGAACATGTTTTCATTTCCCTGGCATCCAGCACATTCAGTCTGCGACGAAGCGCCGGACTTCCCACTCTCAAACAATGCCTTCGCGCAACAAATCGTGCAGATGCACAAAGCCGAGGTATTTCGGTCCATCTGTTACGACCAATTGGGTGATGTTGTGTTCTTTCATGACCGTCAGGGCCTCCACCGCCATGGTTTCACGATCAACGGTTTTGGGCGATTTGCTCATGATGTCCTTCGCCTTGAGCAGATCAAAACGCGGCTTGTTCTGCATCATGCGGCGCAGATCGCCGTCGGTGATGATGCCCAGTAATTTATTCTTCTGCACCACCGCGGTAGCACCCAGCCGCTTGGAAGAAATCTCCAGAATCACCTCCGTGAGCGGCGCTTCGGGCCCCACGCTGGGCTGTGCATTGCCCGACCACAAATCCTCCACCTTGAGGTATAGCCTTTTGCCCAGGGCGCCTCCCGGATGATAACGTGCAAAATCCTGGGCTGTAAAGCCCTTCATTTCCAATAAACAAACCGCAAGTGCATCGCCCAATGCCAGTTGAGCGGTGGTGCTGCTGGTGGGCGCCAGGTTATGCGGACAAGCCTCTTTTTTCACTTTGGTGGACAGCACATAATCCGCCTGCTTGGCCAGAAAAGAATCCAGCACCCCTACCATGGCCACCAGGGGATTCTTCCCGCTTCTGATCAGGGGGGCTAAAACTTTGATTTCTGGGGTGTTACCTGAATTTGAGATCAGGATCACCACATCGTTTCGCTGAATCATGCCCAGATCACCGTGGATCGCATCGGCGGCATGCAGAAAGATGGCCGCTGTACCGGTGGAATTGAAGGTGGCCACCATTTTATTGGCGATGATGGCTGATTTTCCGATTCCACTCACCACCAGGCGACCCTTTGACGCATGAATCAGCTGCACCACGGCAATGAAATCTTTATTCAGCTGATCGCTGAGACCCGCCACCGCATCCGACTCCAGTTTCAGGGTGGCTTTGGCGAGCGCAATTATTTTTTTATCTGTAAGCATGGCTTGATTCGCTGATAAAGATCATGATAATAAATACCTTATTCCGGAAGCTCTTCACGTTTTACTTGTTTTATACAATGGAATACAATATCTTCACCTGTACGAAGTTATTCTATTGACTGCTCAGAGTGAAAACAGCATGAACCTTTTGTTATTTGTTGAAATTTATCTCTCTGCAGGCGCAAAAATAACGTAAATTTGCCGTCCTTAATTTCCAATTCCACATGCTAGTTGCAGAAAACACGCTTTCAGAAGCGTTAAATAAATATTTTGGTTACGAGTCGTTCAAAGGTGAACAGGAAGCGATCATCCGCAATGTCCTGGAAGGCCGGAACACCTTTGTGATCATGCCCACCGGCGGAGGAAAGTCGATGTGCTATCAGTTGCCCGCGCTGATGAGCAAGGGCACCGCCATCATCATCTCGCCGCTGATTGCCCTCATGAAAAACCAGGTGGATGCCATCCGCGGCTTTAACACCGACGACGGCGTAGCCCACTTCCTCAATTCATCCCTCAACAAGGCGGAAATTGCGCGCGTGCGCAAAGACATCAAAGCGGGTAAGACAAAACTGCTGTACGTGGCGCCCGAATCACTCACCAAGGAAGAGAACGTTAAATTCCTCAAGGAAGTAAACATCTCCTTTTTCGCCATCGACGAAGCGCACTGTATTTCCGAATGGGGTCACGATTTCCGTCCCGAGTACCGCCGGCTGCGTCCCATCATCGACCAGATCGGCGAGGTACCCATCATTGCACTAACGGCTACCGCTACCGAAAAGGTGCAGGCCGACATCCAGAAAAACCTGGGCATGATGGACGCCCATGTTTTCAAAGCCTCTTTCAACCGCCCCAACCTGTATTACGAGGTGCGGCCGAAGATCAATGTGCTGAAGGAGATCATTAAATTCGTAAAACAGCATCCCGGAAAATCGGGCATCATTTACTGCCTCAGCCGCAAGAAAGTGGAAGAGGTGGCCCAGACGCTCACGGTGAACGGCATCCGCGCCCTCCCCTACCATGCCGGCCTCGATGCCAACACGCGCGCCTCGCACCAGGACAAATTCCTGATGGAGGAAGTGGATGTGATTGTGGCCACGATCGCCTTCGGCATGGGCATCGACAAGCCGGACGTGCGCTTTGTGCTGCACCACGACATCCCCAAGAGCCTCGAAGGCTATTACCAGGAAACCGGAAGAGCGGGCCGCGACGGACGTGAAGGACGTTGTTGCTGCTTCTACAGCTACAAGGACATTGAGAAGCTGGAAAAATTCATGAAGGGCAAGCCCGTGGCCGAACAGGAAATCGGCAAGCAGCTCCTGCTCGAAACGGTAGGCTACGCCGAAACGTCGGTATGCCGTCGCCGTGTGTTGCTGAATTATTTCGGCGAACGCTATGACCAGGACAACTGCAACAGCTGCGACAACTGCCTCCACCCTAAACCCCTCATCGAAGTACAGGATGAACTGAGTCTGCTCCTCGAAACCATCCTCCTGGTGAAGGAAAAACACCAGGCCGAACACGTGGTCAATATTTTAGTGGGCAAAGTGGACCAGCAGGTCAAAAACTACAAGCACGACAA
>JAEUTF010000049.1 GCA_016788185.1 Bacteroidia bacterium
TGATCTTCCGAAATTTCTGGCCATGCAAAAGCCCGGAGATACAGTTTCTTTAACCGCAAGCCGGAGCGGTTTTATCCGGGTGTTTGATGTGCAACTAGCCCAATCACCGGCCGTGAAATATAGTCTGGAAAGAAAGGAAAAGCAGTCGGAACAGGAAGTGCTGCTTCTGAAAAACTGGTTGAAACATTTGCCCTGAGTTTATTTGGCGACAATAAAAAATTCAGTTCTGCGGTTGCGTGTTTTGCCTTCAGGACTGGCATTGTCGGCAACAGGTTTGCTCTCTCCGTATCCTTTGTAACTGAGTCTTTCCCGTTTCACGCCTTTGGCAACCAGGAAATCGTATACCGCTTTGGCACGGTCTTCCGATAATTTTAAATTGCTGATCGGATCCCCGGCATTGTCGGTGTGTCCGTGAAGGGAGACCTTGAGAGAGGGGTTTTCGTTCAGATAATGGGCAAAGTCACTGATGATGGTTTGATCCTGAGGAGTAAGCGTCGATGATTCCGTATCGAAAAGTATGTTGTTGAGCCGGTAGGCTGAGCCTATTTCTGTTTTTTGCAGATCGAAATTCACCTTTTTAGGTTCCGGCCTGCTGGTGTCTGCCGATGAAAAATAAGCGGAATTGTAAGCGTACCCCTGCTTTTTAACGGTCAGAATATAGTCCTGGTCAAAGAGCACGACGGACGCATACTTTCCGCTGCTGCTGTCGTAGGCCACATCGGCCATTTGCTGGGTGGCAGCATTTTTCAGCTGAATGCTCGCGTTAGCCGGCACATCGTTGTTCTCGTCCTTTAGTTCTCCCTTTATGAATAAGACGCGGTCGGGTTTTACTGCTTCAGGCAAATCAAATTCATAAATATCATAGCCCCCTTTTCCTTTCAGGTTGTTGCTGGCAAAATATCCTTTCTTTCCGTCGGTGCTGACGAAGAAGCCCAGTTCATCCGCTTCCGTGTTGATCGGATAACCCACATTCACCGGAGAACTCCAGGAGCCATCAGCTTGTAATTTGCACATAAAGATGTCGTAACCGCCCATGCCGGGCAGGTAGTCGCTGCTGAAATAAAAGGTTTTATTGTCGGGATGGATGAAGGGCGTTTTTTCGCTGCCCGGCGTATTGATAGGAGCTCCGATGGATTGCATGGCTCCCCAGTTTCCACTTGCATCCTTGCGGCTGAAATAGATATCACTGGTTGGATTCAGGGAGTCACGGATGCTGACGAAGTAAAGGGTCTTTCCATCCGGGGATATGCTCGGCTGGCTTTCCCAGCGATCGGGGTGATTGACGCCTGCTCCCACACTTCGTGGTTCTGACCAGACTCCGTTTTTTTCATCGCTGGTGTAAATATCAAAATTCCCGTTTTTATTCACGGTAAAAAACAAATGCTTGTTGTCGATGGTGATGCTGGCCCCGCCTTCATTGTTTGAGCCGGCTCTGTTGAAAGGTGGAGGCATGACTTCTCCTTTTTCAAACGCATTGTTTTTCCGTGTACTGATCATAAACTTTTCGACACTGCTGGGAAAAAGTGCTCCTCGCTTTTGCTCCTCAAACCTTCGGGTGAAAAAGCAAAAATCATGATCCGGCGAAATGATGGCCAGGTATTCAGGGTCGGGTCCTGAAACTTCGTCCAGTGGGGACGGGTTAAAAGGGACGGGTTTCATCATCAGCCGGGCACGGGTGATTTTCTGTGAGGCATCCCTGGCATTTTCTTCCTTTACCTTGTTGAAATCAAGGAAGGATTCAAAGTACGTCACCGCTTTCTCATACACTTTGTTTTCATAAAAGTAATTGGCCAGCCGGTAGTGCGGTTCCGGAGAGACATCCGGACAGACTTCCAGGAGTTTCTCATAGGCGGTAGCCATCACCTGGTCATTACGGTTCTGCCAGGCGACATCCCCCAGCAACTTTAATGCATCTGCAAAAATCGAATCTTCGGCCAGTGATTTTTCACAAAGTTCACGGATGTCCTTAAATGACTCTTTTTCTTTTCGGGCCTCCCGTGCCTGATCATAGTACTTTTCCGCTTTTTTATTGCTTGTTGGCGGGCAAAGTGACTTTTGCTGTGCAGGAAGAGCGTCAGCTGCAAGACAAAGTACCAGAATAAGCGGAAGGATGCGTTTCAACCTTTTGATAACGAAATTTCCATGCAAATATGATGTGAAAACAACATGCCGGTAGCAATTTCTGCCTGAGAATGTCAACAACCTCCTGTGCTAAACTTGCCAAAATGCCAAAGACCGGCTTCCCGGTCTTTGGCATGGATTAATTTCAGTAAGAGAGTCGTTTGCTTCAGGAGCTTTTTCGATTTACTGCTTCACCACTTTAAGGGCTGGCACGATGCGATCCGCGGTGAGGAGACGGATAAAGTAAATGCCATTGTCCCAGGTCTTACCGAGGTTGATGCCATGGCGGTCCAGGTTGTTCAGCCTGTGTTCTTCGACTTTTCTTCCACTCAGATCAAAGATCTGAAGGAGAGCAGAATCGGAAAAAGGCTGTTTAAAGGCCACGTTGACCTGTCCCGTAAATGGATTGGGATAGGCGGTCAGCAGGAAATCATCATCCGACTGGCCGCTTGCCAAACCGGTAACCTCTACCACTTCAAATTTGTCCAGTCCGCCTTCAACAATGTTAAAAACAGGACCCGGGTCGCCCACATCTACGATCAATTGCATGGTCGGTGACAAGGGCAGGTAATCCGCAATGCGCTTGTTGGAAAGGACCCATTGTGAAGCGGAACCGGAAGGTCCGAAGGATTCAAGGAGTACGGTATTGCTTCCGTCACTCAGATAAATTTTCATCGAGTCATCGGGAAGTCCGTTGGTCACCCCTCCGTTGTAAAACCAGCGGTTGTATTTTACGTACGGATTGGAGTAGGTTGTCGCATCGAAGACAGGTGACGTTAAAATGGTGCTCCCCTGATCCACATCGTTGTCCCAGGGACCACCACCCCCGTTATCCGTTACAAAGGCGAGGTTCCCGCAGTCCGAATTGACGTCGGCACCCGGATTGGCGGTTTGTCCATTGTTGGAAGTGGCAATGGGAACCGCCCTTTCCCAGACATTGTTTGAGGGTCCGCTTACGGTCCAGCCGAAGTCGAGCGTGAAATCGTCATAATAACCTTTGTCCAGAATGATGTTCACCGGATTTCCTCCGTTCACTGCCTGGTTGGCACTGCAATAGGTACGGTGCCCCCAGTGACCTACCGTTATATCATAATTACCGGGAAAGAAGCCTGCAATGCTGAACTGGCCGCTGGTATTGGTGATGATGGTGTTGTCAAACTGAGCGTTGGAGAAATAAACGATGGCATTGGGTATGGCATTGCCGGTACCGGCTTCCAGAACGGTGCCCGAAATGACCACTGTCGGCACGATGGTGTTAAGTTCCACATTCAGGGTGGTCAGTACCCCGTTCTGTAAACTGACGCCGGAAATGGTTTTGGTGATATACCCGTTTTTAGAAAACTGTACATCGTACGTCCCGGCCGCGGCCAGTCCGGTTTTATAAATGCCGGTGATTTTGGTCTGTTTGGTGATGGAAGGGCCAAGTATGGTCACCGTAACGTTGTTGAGCGGAGTGCCGGTGACACTATCGGTCACAAGGCCTTCGAGATAACAGCCGCGCACATAGGTAGGCGTTAGTACAAAGAGACCGTTGTTGATATCGGATACCACCAGGTTGCCGGAAGGAAGGTAGGGGTAAACGCCCCAGGCGCCACTGAATCCGCTCCCTGTTCCTTGCGGATAGGTGTCGTAATAGCCGGTAACAATCATGTTGTCCGGACGGCTTACATCGACAATGCCGATGCCGTCTTTGTACCAGCTGACCACTTCAAAATCATTTAAGGTATGCGTGTTATGGACAACGGATCCCGACCCGGGTGTGAGCTGAATCCGGTCCAGTTCAGTGATGTTGCTGAGGTTGGTGATGTCGTAGGCGCCGAGATATGAATTGTTGTTTTCATCGGTAGTGAAAAGAACAGTACCCGCATCGTTCAGCCAGGTATTGTGGGTAAACTGGGTGGGGGTGAACTGCGTGGCCAGTAAAACAGGATTCGCCTTGTTGCTGACGTCAAAAACCGAGAAGAACCCATCGTAAATATGGGCGCTGTACAGGGTGTCGTTTCTGACGTAGCCGTCATGGATGTACGAGCCGGGGGTATGTCCCTTGTAATCCGGATTCCATGGATCGGCAAGGTTTACAATCAGGGCCGCCCCGTTGAAGAGATTGCTTCCGTAGAGATAAGCATGGGCCTCGTCAACATGCAGAGCATGGATG
>JAEUTF010000050.1 GCA_016788185.1 Bacteroidia bacterium
TGATCTTCCGAAATTTCTGGCCATGCAAAAGCCCGGAGATACAGTTTCTTTAACCGCAAGCCGGAGCGGTTTTATCCGGGTGTTTGATGTGCAACTAGCCCAATCACCGGCCGTGAAATATAGTCTGGAAAGAAAGGAAAAACAGTCGGAACAGGAAGTGTTGTTACTGAAAAACTGGTTGAATCCATTGCCCTGAGTTTATTTGGCGACAATAAAAAATTCAGTTCTGCGGTTGCGTGTTTTGCCTTCAGGACTGGCATTGTCGGCAACAGGTTTGCTCTCCCCGTATCCTTTGTAGCTGAGTCTTTCCCGTTTCACGCCTTTGGCAACCAGGAAATCGTATACCGCTTTGGCACGGTCTTCCGATAATTTTAAATTGCTGATCGGATCCCCGGCATTGTCGGTGTGTCCGTGTAGGGAGACCTTGAGCGAGGGGTTTTCGTTCAGATAATAGGCAAAGTCACTGATGATGGTTTGATCCTGCGGAGTAAGCGTCGATGATTCCGTATCGAATAGAATGTTATTGAGCCGGTAGGACGTGCCAATTTCTGTTTTTTGCAGATCGAAATTCACCTTTTTAGGTTCCGGCCTGCTGGTGTCTGCCGATGAAAAATAAGCTGAATTGTAAGCGTATCCCTGCTTTTTAACGGTCAGAATATAATCCTGGTCAAAGAGCACGACGGAAGCATACTTTCCACTGCTGCTATCGTAGGCCACATCGGCCATTTGCTGGGTGGCAGCATTTTTCAGCTGAATGCTCGCGTTGGCCGGCACATCGTTGTTCTCGTCTTTTAGTTCTCCCTTTATGAATAATACGCGGTCGGGTTTTACTGTTTCAGGCAAATCAAATTCATAAATATCATAACCCCCTTTTCCCTTCAGGTTGTTGCTGGCAAAATATCCTTTCTTTCCGTCGGTGCTGACGAAGAAGCCCAGTTCATCCGCTTCCGTGTTGATCGGATAACCCACATTCACCGGAGAACTCCAGGAGCCATCGGCTTGTAATTTGCACATAAAGATGTCGTAACCGCCCATGCCGGGCAGGTAGTCGCTGCTGAAATAAAAGGTTTTATTGTCGGGATGGATGAAGGGAGTTTTTTCGCTGCCCGGCGTATTGACAGGAGCTCCCATGGATTGCATGGCTCCCCAGTTTCCACCCGCATCCTTGCGGCTGAAATAGATATCACTGGTTGGATTCAGAGAGTCACGGATGCTGACGAAGTAAAGGGTCTTTCCATCCGGGGATATGCTCGGCTGGCTTTCCCAGCGATCGGGATGATTGACGCCTGTTCCCACACTTCGTGGTTCTGACCAGACTCCGTTTTTTTCATCGCTGGTGTAAATATCAAAATTCCCGTTTTTATTCACGGTAAAAAACAAATGCTTGTTGTCGATGGTGATGCTGGCCCCGCCTTCATTGTTCGAGCCGGCTTTGTTGAAAGGCGGAGGCATGACTTCCCCTTTTTCAAACGCATTGTTTTTCCGTGTACTGATCATAAACTTTTCGACACTACTGGGAAAAAGGGCTCCTCGCTTTTGCTCCTCAAACCTTCGGGTGAAAAAGCAAAAATCATGGTCCGGCGAAATGATGGCCAGGTATTCAGGGTCGGGTCCTGAAACTTCGTCCAATGGGGTCGGGTTAAAAGGGACGGGTTTCATCATCAGCCGGGCACGGGTGATTTTCTGGGAGGCATCCCTGGCATTTTCTTCCTTCACCTTGTTGAAGTCAAGGAAGGATTCAAAGTACGTCACCGCCTTCTCATACACTTTGTTTTCATAAAAGTAATTGGCCAGCCGGTAGTGCGGTTCCGGAGAAACATCCGGACAGACTTCTAGGAGTTTCTCATAGGCGGTAGCCATCACCTGGTCGTTACGGTTCTGCCAGGCGACATCCCCCAGCAACTTTAATGCATCTGCAAAAATTGAATCTTCGGCCAGTGATTTTTCACAAAGTTCACGGATGTCCTTAAATGACTTTTTGTCTTTGCGGGCGTCCTTTGCCTGCTCATAGTACTTCTCCGCTTTCTTATTGCTTGTTGGCGCACAAAGTGATTTTTGCTGTGCAGGAAGAGCCTCTGCCGCAAGGCAAAGTACCAGTATAAGCGGAAGGATGCGTTTCAACCTTTTGATAACGAAATTTCCATGCAAATATGATGTAAAAACAACATGCCGGTGGCAAATTCTGCCGGAGAATGTCAACAACCTCCGGTGCTAAACTTGCCAAAATGCCAAAGACCGGCTTCCCGGTCTTTGGCATGGATTAATTTCAGTAAGAGAACCGTTTGCTTCCGGAGCTTTTCCGATTTACTGCTTCACCACTTTAAGGGCAGGCACGATGCGATCCGCGGTGAGGAGACGGATAAAATAAAGACCATTGTCCCAGGTCTTACCAAGGTTGATGCCTTGGCTGTCCAGGCTGTTCAGCCTGTGTTCTTCGACTTTTCTTCCACTCAGATCAAAGATCTGAAGGAGAGCAGAATCCGTAAAAGGCTGTTTGAAGGCCACGTTTACCTGTCCCGTAAATGGATTGGGATAGGCCGTCAGCAGGAAATCATCTTCCGCCTGGCCGCTTGCCAAACCGGTAACCTCTACCACTTCAAATTTGTCCAGTCCACCTTCCACAATGTTAAAAACAGGACCCGGGTCACCCACATCTACGATCAATTGCATGGTCGGCGACAAGGGCAGGTAATCCGCAATGCGCTTGTTGGAAAGGACCCATTGTGAGGCGGAACCGGAAGGCCCGAAGGATTCAAGGAGTACGGTAGTACTTCCGTCACTGAGATAAATTTTCATCGAGTCATCGGGAAGTCCGTTGGTCACCCCTCCGTTGTAAAACCAGCGGTTGTATTTTACGTACGGATTGGAGTAGGTCGTCGCATCGAAGACAGGGGACGCTAAAATGGTGCTTCCCTGATCCACATCGTTGTCCCAGGGACCACCACCCCCGTTATCCGTTACAAAGGCGAGGTTCCCGCAGTCCGAATTGACGTCGGTACCCGGATTGGCGGTTTGTCCGTTGTTGGAAGTGGCAATGGGAACCGCCCTCTCCCAGACATTGTTTGAGGGTCCGCTTACGGCCCAGCCAAAGTCGAGCGTGAAATCGTCATAATAACCTTTGTCCAGAATGATGTTCACCGGATTTCCTCCGTTCACTGACTGGTTGGCACTGCAATAGGTACGGTGCCCCCAGTGACCTACCGTTATATCATAATTACCGGGAAAGAAGCCTGCAATGCTGAACTGGCCAGTGGCATTGGTGATGATGGTGTTGTCAAACTGAGCGTTTGAGAAATAAACGGTGGCATTGGGTATGGCATTGCCGGTACCGGCTTCCAGTACAGTACCCGTGATGACCACTGTCGGCACGATGGTGTTGAGTTCCACATTCAGGGTGGTCAGTACTCCGTTCTGCAAACTGACGCCGGAAATGGTTTTGGTGATATACCCGTTTTTAGAAAACTGTACATCGTACGTCCCGGCCGCGGCCAGTCCGGTTTTATAAATGCCGGTGATTTTAGTCTGTTTGGTGATGGAAGGGCCAAGTATGGTTACCGTAACGTTGTTGAGCGGAGTGCCGGTGACGCTATCGGTCACAAGGCCTTCGAGATAACAGCCGCGCACATACGTAGGCGTTAACACAAAGAGACCATTGTTGATATCGGATACCACCAGGTTGCCGGAAGGGAGGTAGGGGTAAACGCCCCAGGCGCCGCTGAATCCGCTCCCTGTTCCTTGCGGATAGGTGTCGTAATAGCCGGTAACAATCATGTTATCCGGCCGGCTTACATCGACAATGCCGATACCGTCTTTGTACCAGCTGACCACTTCAAAATCATTTAAGGTATGCGTGTTATGGACAACGGATCCCGACCCGGGTGTGAGCTGAACCCGGTCCAGTTCAACAATGTTGCTGAGGTTGGTGATGTCGTAGGCGCCGAGGTATGAATTGTTGTTTTCATCGGTGGTGAAAAGGACAGTACCCGCATCGTTCAGCCAGGTATTGTGGGTAAACTGGGTGGGGGTGAACTGCGTGGCCAGCAAAACCGGATTCGCCTTGTTGCTGACGTCAAAGACCGAGAAGAACCCATCGTAAATATGGGCGCTGTACAGGGTGTCGTTTCTGACGTAGCCATCATGGATGTACGAGCCGGGGGTATGTCCCTTGTAATCCGGATTCCATGGATCGGCAAGGTTTACAATCAGGGCCGCCCCGTTGAAGAGATTGCTTCCGTAGAGATAAGCATGGGCCTCGTCAACATGCAGAGCATGGATG
>JAEUTF010000102.1 GCA_016788185.1 Bacteroidia bacterium
GAGGTCCAGTAAAAGCCCTGTTCACCCTTCTTTCCAAAGAGATCACTGGAGCTGTTGGCACTTCGGTAACCCGATAACGTTAGTTCGAGTCCCGAAGCCCCGCCGCCCAGCAAGGCACTGCCGGCCAGCGAATCGCCGCCATAGCTGTTGATGAGTTCCTGCCATTCTTCGTCGCTGGGTACATGCCATCCTTTCGGACAGGCCGCCAGGGCGGCGCTGAAAAAATACAGGCGCCCGTGGGCAGCATTGTTCAGCGAGTCGCGTTCGTACCAGAAACTGTTGGGCATGGGAATACTCACATTTTTTCTCATCCATACCTGCTTGCCGATGCGGATGGTATCCGTCGGCACTATCTTCCAGTCATCGAGCGCGGCGGGACCCGAAAAGGTGATGCCGGCCGTGCAGAGTAGCATCACGGCCAACATTTTCTGAAGGATTCCTTTTCTGAGCCCTGAAACGGCAGGGCGATGCGGTAGTCTGCTCATAGGCGATGAAGGAAGCATGTTCCGGTTTACTCCAGTACAATCCTGCTGTCGGTATCGATGTTGGTGCGGGGATCGAAGCGAAACTCCAGGAATCTTGCCTCGTCTTTCAGGGCGCTGATCTCCAGTTTTACGCGTCCCATTTCCGAGTCCTTGTGGTCGAAGGCCTTTGCCGTGACCGCACCGTTGAACGCCTTGCCGAAAATGGTGTACACGGTGAGCACATGGTCGTTTCCGCTTGAATCCTTCAGGCTGACTTTCCCGAGGCTGAGGCCCTGCTGCTTCAATCCATCGCTGAGCGTAATGTTGATTTCAAAGGCTTTCTCCACGCCGCCCTTGACACCGGAGGCAAACTCTCCAACGGTTTGTCCGGCCACATCGCCGGCCTGGTTGATCTTCTCCTTGACCGCTTCTCCCGAACAGGCCACGACGAAGAACAAGAGGATGACTTTAAAATAATGTGTGTTCATGGCCTGCATTTGCTCTTCAAATTTAGGCAATTGATGAGAATTGTCCGCCAGAAGAATTCTCACTATGTTTGAAAATGCGCTTGTGGCTTCTCACACTGCTTGTACCGGCTTTTGATCCCTCCCTCGCCCAGCCCGTATTCGATGTGTTGCAGGCGCAATACCAATATTCCGTTCCTACGTCCTCGGGCGGGATGGAGCAAGGTAAAAATCCCGACCTGCAGTTTTTTCAGGGACAGGCCAACCTGCCCTGGAAATTCAGCCGGAGCAATGTGCTGGTGTTTAACCCGCAATACGAATGGAGAAAAATAGCGTATCCTCATCCCGGTTTGCGCAGCGCATCCCCTTTCACGTCCTATGAAGTGCAGTCCTTCGCGCTTACTTTTTCAAACCAGCATACCTTTCGCGACAGCAGTCATCAGCTGCTGGCCGCATTGGCCCTTCGGCACTATGCCGCTACCACCTTGCCTTTTTCCCGTACTACGTTCACGCCGGCTTTCGCGCTGCTGTATGCAAAGCGAACCAGCCCGTCCCTGGTGTTGAAGCTGGGCGGATATTACAGCAAAGAATTTTTCGGCAACTTCTGGCTGCCCCTTCTCGGCTTCGACTGGAAAGTGAGCAAGCGCTTCTGGTGCTGGGGCATCCTGCCGAGGTATGCCGTATTCGACTACCGGCTCAGCGCGGTCTGGCATACCTGCATCTCCTACAAAGGCATTACCGATTCATACCGGCTTCCCGGGCAGGATTGGCTGACCGTATTGGAAGGACAAATCCGCTGGACCCAGGATTTTTACCTGCCGCGCAGCCCCCTGGTCCTCTCGCTGGACATTGGACACAGCGCCGCCAGGGAGTTCAGCGGCTACCACGCGGCTTCGTTTCGGCAGGAACAGCTGAAGCCCGGCAACGGACTGATCTTCCGGGTCGGACTCGTGTGGAGAGCCCTCCTGGATCCCTCCTTTCAGGGCAGGCAGGCGCCAGGGCCATAGGCAGGGAAGATCGTGCCGCATGCTTCATCCGCCCGCAGCACGCTGCAGGAAAACATTTGCTTTTTTAAGACGGGGAATCAGGAGGCCGCCAGCACCTGCTGCCTCGAAAACTTCAGGTCCTTGATATTCAGCTGCAGGGTGGTGCGTCCGTTGAAGGTGTTCTCCTCTACGTGAAAAACCACATCAAAATTTTCCTGCTGCTCCACCATCGGATGGTGATGGCCTAACTGGAAGGCGATACCGTCAAACATACCGGACTGTATTTCTTCCTGGGTCAGACTCAGTTTCAGGTGATTGTTGCCCACCACCCGGCCGCGGCCGTTATCCCTTACGCCGTTGGTGCGGAAAATCGGAGCCATGTTGCCGGGTCCGAAGGGCGCGAACTGCTTCAGAATGCGGTAAAAAGAAGGGGTGATGTCCTTCAGGTTGAGTTCGGCATCCACTTCAATTTCACGGGTCAGCATCCGCTCCTCGATGGTGCTGCTGACGATCTCCTCAAAACGTTTGGTGAACGCCTCTACATTTTCCTCCTTCATGGTCAGGCCGGCGGCGTACATGTGCCCTCCGAACTGCTCGAGGAGGTCGCTGCAGCTTTCAATGGCATTGTATACGTCGAAGTCCTTCACCGAACGGGCGGAGCCCGAAACATGTCCGTTGCTGCGGGTCAGCACGATGGTGGGGCGGTAATACTTGTCCGTTAGGCGCGAGGCGACAATGCCGATCACGCCTTTGTGCCATTCCGGGTTGTACACCACGGTGGATTTCCGGTGCTGGAACGACGGGTCGTTCTCGATCTGCTGCAGGGCCTGGTCGGTAATCAGTGAATCCAGGCTCTTGCGGGTGGTATTCTGCTCGTTGATGTCGTCACCCAGAAAATTGGCGAGGTCTTCCTTTTTCTGTATCAGGAGTTCCACCGCCTTTACCCCGTGTTCTATCCGGCCGGCGGCATTGATTCTCGGGGCGATGGTGAAAACAATTTCATTGATGGTCAGATCCCGCTTGATGCCTCCCAGCTCGAGGATGGCCTTGATACCCGGACGGGGTTCCTTGTTGATGCGCTGCAGGCCGAAGAAGGCCAGGATCCGGTTTTCGCCGGTAATGGGAACAATATCGGCGGCGATGCTGATGGCCACCAGGTCGAGGAACTGCTCGAGGTGGGCGAAGGGTACATGGTTCAGCTGGGCAAAGGCCTGGATGAGCTTAAAGCCGATGCCGCAACCCGACAGTTCTTTGTACGGATATTCGCAATCGTTACGCTTGGGGTCCAGTACCGCCACCGCGGCCGGCAATTCGCTGCCCGGCCGGTGATGGTCACAAATGATGAAATCGATGCCCAGTTCCCTGGCGTAATCTATTTTATCGACGCTTTTGATGCCGCAATCGAGGGCGATGATGAGCGAATAACCGTTCTCTTTGGCCCAGTCAATACCCTGCCGTGAAATGCCATACCCCTCTTTGTAACGGTCGGGGATATAGTAATGGATGTTGCCCGAATAGGTCTTCAGAAAAGTGTAGACCAGTGAAACAGCGGTGGTGCCGTCCACATCGTAGTCTCCGTACACCAGGATGTGCTCTTTCCTGGCCAGCGCCTCTCCGATCCGCTCAATGGCCTTGTCCATGTCCTTCATCAGGAATGGGTCGTGCAGATCGTCGAGGGAGGGCCTGAAAAACTTCTTGGCCTCTTCATAGGTCTGAACCCCTCTCTGCACCAGTAAATTGACGAGTATTTTGTTAATGCGCAATTCTGCAGCCAGCCGGTTCACGACTTCCGGGTCACCCTGAGGTTTCAAAACCCACTTCTTTTCCATTTTGGCTGGCTGTGTAAAAAGCTTAACAAATATAAGGTCGCAAAGAGCGACCTCCTTAGCAATTTACGTAAGTTATTGACAAAAACGGGTGGAATCATGATAAAACTCAGTTGAGCCCCTTCACCCGGCATTCAAAATACTGCTTTTCAGCAGCTTATACTTTTTTCAGGCTTCCCTCGCGGGCCGCGGAAAGTATCTGGCGCAAGTCGGGCCGGAGCCTTGACCGGTACACGGCAAGGGTATCGGATTTTTTACGTCCCTTTCTGCGTAAACGCTGTTCTTCAAGGGGTAAATGGTAGATTTCCTGGCAGGCCGGTGTGCAACAGCCATCGAATTGTTCGGCGCAATCCTTACACTGAATAAACAGCAGATGGCATTCATCGTTGGCACAGTTCACATGGTCGTCGCAGGGAGCGCCGCACTGGTGGCACTGACTGATTACATCGTCGGTAATGCGCTCGCCGAGCCTTTCATCGAAAACGAAATTCTTACCGATGAACCTGCTTTTTAAGCCCTGCTCTCTCACTTCACGGGCATATTGAATGATCCCGCCATGGAGCTGGTTCACATCGTTGAAACCGTGGTGACGGAACCAGGCACTGGCTTTCTCACAGCGGATGCCGCCCGTACAATAAAGCAGGATTTTCTGGTCCTTCTTGTCGGCCACCATTTCTACGGTTTTCTCCAGTTCCTCTCTGAACGTATCCACTTCTGGACAAATCGCTCCTTCGAAGTGTCCGACTTCACTTTCGTAATAATTGCGCATGTCGATGACCACGGTTCCGGGCACCTCCATGGCTTCGTTGAACTCCCGGGCCGAGAGATGCTTCCCCACATTGGTAACGTCAAAGGAATCATCTTCCAGGCCATCCGCCACAATCTTCTTCCGCGTTCTGACAATGAGTTTCAGAAAAGAGCGGCCATCGTCTTCCACAGCAATTTTGAGGGGCATTCCCTTGAGGTGGGGATCGTCCTCCAGGAGGGCTTTAAAATCGTCGAAATGATGCGCGGGCACATTGATCTGGGCATTGATGCCTTCACGGGCCACATACACCCGGCCAAGGATACCCAGCCGGTCCATCTTCAGATACAGCTCATCCCGGTACATCTGCGGCTCAGCGATGATGACATAGCGATAAAAAGACAGGGTGATCCGGCGGAAATTTTCGGCTTCCAGTTTTTTCCGGAGTGTCTCCTTATCGTATTTATTGTATAAAACCATGGCCGGCAAAGATACGATGCCGCCGGGGAATGATGCAAGGAAGCGCCTCTCCCCGGGTCATCACAGGGGCCTGACGGAGTATGACTGCCGCCCGGAACGGATCAGATATATTTCGACGCTTCCTTCCGGCTCAGGGGCGACAGTTTTTGCCGCCCGATGAAGTCACGAACCGCGGCGGGCTCGCTTTTACTGTACTGGCGCAAAGCCCAGCCGATCGCCTTCCGGATAAAAAACTCCTTCTCGCCGGCAAAATCACGGCAAAGGCGAAAGAGCAGCGGAGCATCCGTTTTCTTGCCGTATTTCAGCTGAAAGAGGATGCTGCAACGGTGAAACCAGAAATCCGGGCCGGCTGTCCAGCGCATCACGGCAGGCCCGATAAGCTGGGGATGCATCCGGAACAAACCGCCCACCAGGGTGCCGGCAATGAAATCCACCGTATCCCACCAGGAGCGGTCCTGGATCATGTATTCAAACAGTTCGAGGTGGCCGGGCAGATAGGACTTCAATTTTTTGGCACACAGTTCCATGGCGGCATACTGGTACTCCCGCCGGGGCAGATCCCAGATCTGTTTTGCTACCTGCGGCCATTCC
>JAEUTF010000115.1 GCA_016788185.1 Bacteroidia bacterium
AAACGATGGAATTCAGGTTTGGTTCCCGGTCCCACAGGAGGGGGCGCAAAAATAATAAAATGAAATCCTAATAAACCAACAATTTTCAGACTGATTTTTTCACATTCTCGGCTGCCAGGGGGTTTCCGCCGTGTTCTTCAGAAAAGCGATGTAACGACTCAGCACAAATAGGTAATCGGAAAGGCGGTTCATGTATACTGCAATGTTCTCATTTACAGGAGCATCCTCCATCAAATGGGTGAGCAGGCGTTCGCAGCGCCGGCACACACAGCGGGCAATGTGGGTATAGGAAACAATAGGATGTCCGCCGGGAAGAATAAAAGATTTCAGCCCGGGGAGGTGTTTTTCCATCTGATCGATCTCCTTTTCCAGCATTTCCACGTCGGCGGGAAGGATATCGGGCAATTGCATGCGGCTTTTTCCGGGATCGCTGGCCAACTGGGAACCGATGGTGAAGAGCCGGTCCTGGATGTCGAGCAGGCTGGTAATGCTGTGGTCGTCAATCGGCTGATCGCGCAACAGTCCGATCCAGGAGTTGAGTTCATCCACCGTGCCATAGGCTTCGATGCGCAGATGATGCTTCGGCACCCGGGTTCCGCCGATCAGGGACGTTTGACCTTTATCGCCGGTCTTGGTATAAATTTTCATAGGCTGGCCGCCTTTTCTTTGATGATGCGTTGTTCATTGACCCCGTCGGACTCTACCATGCCGTCTTTGAGCCTGACGATCCGGTGCGCATGGTGCGCGATGTCTTCTTCGTGCGTCACCAGGATCACGGTATTTCCCTTGTCGTGAATTTCGGCCAGCAGTCCCATGATCTCCTGCGAAGTCTTGGAGTCCAGGTTTCCCGTAGGTTCATCGGCGAGAATGATGGCCGGTTTCGTGACCAGGGCGCGCGCGATGGCCACCCGCTGGCGCTGACCACCACTCAGTTCGTTGGGACGATGCGTGACCCTGTCACCCAGGCCCACATCCTGCAGAGCCTTCAGGGCACGCTCCATGCGCTGTTCACGGCCGATCCCGGCATACACCAGAGGCAGGGCCACGTTGTCGAGTGCGGTGGATCGCGGAAGCAGGTTAAAGGTCTGAAACACGAAACCGATCTGCTTGTTGCGGATATCGGCGAGTTCGTTGTCGCTCATGTGCGAAACGTCGAGGCCATTGAGGAAATACTCGCCGCCGGAAGGGGTATCCAGGCAGCCCAGCACATTCATCAAGGTTGATTTTCCTGAGCCGGAAGAGCCCATCAGGGCCACGTATTCGTTTTTGAAGATGTCGAGGCTGATGGATCGCAGGGCGTAAATGGTTTCCAAACCAACTTTGTAAATCCTTGAAATGTTCCTGACTTTGATGATGGGTTCCACAATACGTGCTTTGGATCAAAAATAAGGATAATAGGCCTTGATCGGATGCGGATCGGAAAAGGAAATGTACGCCTGGGAAGGGATTTCAGGGGCATGCTGCGCCCGATGTGGATACCTCCATGAAAACGGCGGGCCTGATGGCTTGAAACGGAGTAATGAACAATGAGGTGGTCATTTTCCGATGAATACATGCTGCAGCTTCGATCCGGTGAAATTCAAGGAATTCAAAAGCGTCACGATGGAAGAGCAGGCTTCTGCCCTGATGCCTATTCAATAGCGCAGTACAAAATTTTCCTTGCTCAGGTCTTTGCTCACGAAGAGCAGGCCCATCATGAACACATCGATGCTGAGGTTGAACCGCGGATCGGCTTTGAGTTGCTGCCAGGCTTGCTGCATCTCCGCTGACCAGTTGATGTCGTCGACCACCACCACCGCGTGCTGACTCAACTTCGGAAAACAGAGGTCGATGTAACGAAGGGTGGGCTCGAGCCGGTGGTGTCCGTCGATGAAGAGGTAGTCGATGTCAGGGAGCCTCTGCAGAAGCGACGGCAGGGTATCCTCAAAAGCCCCTTCCACCTGTTCGATGTTGAATTGCGGAAAACGCCTGAAGTTTTCGCGGGCCAGCGCGGCGGTATTTGGACAACCTTCGAGGGTAATGACGCGGGCCTGTGGATGGCCGGCGGCCTGATAAAGCGCGCTGATGCCGAGCGAAGTGCCCAGTTCAAGGACGGTGGCCGGCTGCAGGTGCTGCACCAGACGGAAGAGCATACGGGCATAACGGGGTGGCTTGGCCGAGTGCTTGGCGATGTAGGACACCTTCAGGTTGCGGTAAACCTTGCCGCTAAAACCTGCCCCGAAATCGCGCACCGCTACCATACGCTGTGTGTGCAGCAATTCCCTGCGCAGGCTTTCGATGCTTTCCTGCTCCGGAGCTTTGCGGTCGCGGCGAAAAACGGCTTCGTTCAGCCGATAGGCAAAGGGTGCCTGGAGGCTATGCCGGTTGCCGGCGCTGAGGTAATAGCGGCAAAAGCGATAAATGAATTGTACGGTACGCGCAAGGGTCACGGGGAACTGATTTATGGCAAAGATCGATGAATGCAATGGAAACGGGAAATGCGAAAAACGGATTTCTAGTCCATCGCCTTCGGCCTGAAACGGGTTTTGATAAATTTTTCAAATTCGACCACATGGAAGAGGATGGCGGCCGCTGCGATACAGATGATGAGTTCGAAGAGCGTCAGCGGCGCGGTTTTAAATACCACATTGGCAGCCGGGAGATAAATCACCAGGAGTTGCAGCAGAAAGGTGAGCATCACGGCGCCGAAGAGGGGAAGATTGGAAAAGAGTCCCTGTTGGAAAAGATAGGTCCGCTCACCGCGAATGCCCAGCACGTGGCCGAGCTGTGCGAGCGACAGCACGGTGAAG
>JAEUTF010000165.1 GCA_016788185.1 Bacteroidia bacterium
TAGCCCGCTCCGGCGGCCACGGCCAGTCCGGAAAAAATTCTCCGGCGGCTCAGGGCCGAGGGCATGTTCACGCCTTCCTGGTGGGTGAGGAAAATGGAGAAGATGATGAGGACCACAATGCCGCCCACATACACGATGATCTGCACGGCGGCGGCAAATTCCACCTCCATCCAGAAGTACAGCGCGGCAATGCCGATGAGGGAGAAGAGCAGCCAGATGGCGGCACGGAACAGCCGGTGGGTGGTCACGGTAAGGATGCCCGTCAACAGGATGAAGGCGGCGATGGCGTAGAAGGCAATGACTGAAGCGCTCATCATTCCACGCCCTCCATGATTTTTGATCCCGGCAGGTTCAGGACTTTGGTGAACTGGCGCCGGTCGTACACGCTGTGCTCAAAGTTGTTGGCCATGATGATGGCATCGCTGGGACAGGCCTGGACGCAGAGGTTGCACATGGTGCAGAGTTCGAGACGGTACACAAAGGTGTCGATCGCTTTTTTCTTCTTGCCTTCCGCGTTGACCTCCGTCTTGGTCACAATCTTGATGGTGCCGTTCGGGCAGGCCAGCTCGCAGGCCGTGCATCCGGTGCAGCGGTGTTCGTTGTTTTCATTGTGCGGCATCACCACCTCGCCCTTAAAGCGTTCGGCCAGCACCGGCCGTACCTCCGGATACTGCTGGGTGATGATCTCCTTTTTATGTGTAAAATAGTAGCCGGTGAGGCGCATGCCTTTCAGCAGGGAGCCCAGGGTGCCGTATACTGTTTTTATATAGTCGGTGAGAAACATGCTGTGTGGTGCGGTTTAGAGGTGCCAGCCAAGAATGGCCATGAGCGTGATGAAGAGGAGGTTGATCATGCTGATGGGCAGCAGGTATTTCCACTCCAGGTTGAGGAGCTGATCCACGCGCAGGCGCGGGAAGGTCCAGCGAAACCACATGATGAGGAAGATCAGAAAGAGGGTTTTTCCGAGGAACCAGAGGGAGGAGGGGATGTAATCCATCACCCGGTTAAAGGCTTCCCAGTGGCCGATGTGGAAGGGCATCCATCCTCCGAAGAAGAGGGTGGCGCCGATGGCGCAGCCGATGAAGATGTTGATGTATTCGGCCAGGAAGAAGAGCGCGAACTTCATCCCCGAATATTCGGTGTGAAAGCCGGCGGTGAGCTCCGACTCCGCTTCCGCCAGGTCGAAGGGGGCCCGGTTGGTTTCCGCCGTCACCGCGATGAGGAAGATGACGAAGGCAATGAGGGCGGGAACATGTCCCTTGATGATCCACCAGCCATCGGCCTGGGAAGCGATGATGTCGCTGATGCGCAGACTGCCGGCCAGCACCACGATGGAGAGGATGGCCAGCCCCGCCGACAATTCATAGCTCACGATCTGCGCCGCACTGCGCATGGCGCCGAGCAATGAATATTTGTTGTTGCTCGACCAGCCGGCCATGAGAATACCGATGACGGCGATGGAAGAAACGGCGGCGACATACAACACGCCGATGTTCAGATCCCATATCTGAAAATTACGGGCAAAGGCGATCGGGGCCAGCACGAGCATGGCGGCGATCATCACCAGGAAAGGGGCGAAGTTGAAGAGGAATTTATCGGCTCCGTCCGGCGTTAGTCCTTCCTTCATCACCAGCTTGAGCGTATCGGCACTGGTCTGGAAAATGCCTTTGGGGCCTACCCGGTTGGGGCCCATGCGGATCTGCATCAGCGCCGCTACCTTGCGTTCCATGTACACCAGTGCCAGTCCGAGTACCGCAAACAAGGTGATGGCGGCCAGTCCTACCAGCACACACATCACCAGGTAGGCCCAGGGATCTCCGAGGGTGGACTGCAGCCAGTGTTGCAAGGCCCGGTTTAAACTTTCTAAACTGATCATTCCTTTTTTATTTCCTTTACGCGTAATGCATTGCTTTTTCAAACCATCCCGATGCGGCTTCCACTTCCGTTCCGCCGGTGTAGCGCCCTAACGGTCGATGTCCGGAATCACCAGGTCCAGGGTGCCCATGGTGGCCATGAGATCACCGATTTTTCCTCCCCGGCTCATGTGGTCCAGCGCGCTGAGGTTGGAGAATCCCGGTGAACGGAATTTGATGCGGTAGGGCGTGGTGCCTCCTTCGCTGATGATGTACACGCCGAGTTCTCCGCGGGCCGTTTCCACACGGCTGTAGAAATCTCCTTTCGGCAATTTCAGCACGGCTTTGGTTTTGGCCTGGAAGTCTCCTTCGGGTATGTTGTCAATGAGTTGTTCGATGATGTTCATGCTCTGGATCATTTCCCCGATGCGCACTTTGTAGCGGGCAAAGGAATCACCGCCCTGCTCCAGCACTTCATCAAACTGCAGCTGCTGGTAGATCTCGTACGGGTACAGCTTGCGGATGTCGCAGCTGACGCCGCTGCCGCGTCCGGTCGGTCCGGTGCATCCATAGGAAATCGCATCTTCCTTCGATAAAATGCCAACCCCCTTGGTGCGGCTCTGGAAAATCACATTGCCGGTCACCAGCTCATCGTATTCGTGAATTTTGGAGCGGAACTGGACGAGGAACGCTTTCACTTTGCGCTGGAAGTCGGGATGGACATCCATCATGAGACCGCCCGGCACTATGTAATTCATGGTGAGGCGGGCCCCGCAGGTCTCCTCCATGATCTCGTTGATCATCTCCCTTTCGCGGAAGGCATAGAAGAAGGGCGTGAAGGCCCCGAGGTCCATCGCCAGCGCTCCCCACCACAGCTGGTGCGAAGCGATGCGGGTCAGCTCATCGAGGAGAACGCGGATCACCTGGGCCCGGGAAGGGATCTCCAGCTGCAGGCCCTGCTCCACGCACAACGCACAGGCGTGGTTGTTGATGTGGGAGCTGAGGTAGTCCATGCGGCTGGTGACGTAGATGAACTGCCGGTAGTTCAGGCTTTCACACATCTTCTCGATGGAGCGGTGGATGTATCCGAGATGGGGCTCCACCTTTTTGACGGTCTCGCCGTTTAAGGTGATCACCAGGTGCAGCACGCCGTGAGTGGAGGGATGCTGCGGCCCGATGTTGATGATCATGTCACCCTGATCGTTGGTTCCGATTTCTTCGAGCATCGTCAGAGTTTAATCATGTTAACAGGATCTTCGTAATCTTTTCGCAGGGGGTAGCCCACATGGTCGGCTGTCATGAACAGGCGGCGCATGTCGGGATGTCCGGTGAAGGAGATGCCCATGAGGTCATAGGCCTCGCGCTCGTGGAATTCCGCGGTGCGCCAGAGCTCGGAAACGGTATCAATAGCCGGATCGTTTTTATCCAGTTTTACTTTTACCACCAGGGTATGGCGGTATACCGTGGAGCTGAAGTGGTACACCACGGTAAAATGTGTTTTCCAGTCAACAGCGGTAAGGCAGAACAGGTAGTCGAACAAAAGATCCGGATCGGACCGGAGCTGTGTGGCGAAAGCTTTGAATTCCTCCGGTACCGTTTGCAGCGTGAGCCAGGCCGTTCCCTCTTCAAAAGCGGCGCCCGGCAAGAGACCCTCCATTTTAATTTTCAATGCTTCATTCGTCATGGGTCGGTCCTGCGCTTATTGGGGTTTGACATCACGGATCTGTTCGCGGGTCATGCCGCTGCGGATTTTTTCCTGCAGGGCGATGAGGGCGTGCAGCAGGGCTTCGGGCCGCGGCGGACAACCGGCCACGTACACATCCACGGGAATGACATGGTCGGCGCCTTTCACCACCGAATAGGTATTGTAGAAAAACGGACCTCCGCTGATGGCACAGGCGCCCATGGCAATGACGTATTTCGGATCAGCCATCTGATCGTACAGGCGTTTCAGCACCGGGGCCATCTTGTTGACGATGGTGCCGGCAATGATGATCACATCCGCCTGGCGCGGGGTGGCGCGTGCCACCTCAAAGCCGAAGCGCGAGAAATCGTATTTCGCTCCGGCTACCGACATCATTTCAATGCCGCAGCAACTGGTGGCAAAGGTGAGCGGCCAGAGCGAATTGGAGCGTGCCCAGTTGATGACATCATCCAGCTTGCTCAATACGATACCACCACCCGGCACCTCGTGCACCTGGCCGGGGAAAGCAACAGGTTCTTGTTTTACATCCATTTCAACGCGCCTTTCTTATGGGCATAGAGAAAGCCCAGGAACAGAATAAAGAAAAATATCAGGATGTCCACGAAGGCCATCCAGCCGATTTCCTTCACCACGGTAGCCCAGGGGTAGAGGAAAACAAGCTCTACATCGAAAATCAGGAAGATCAGGGCAAAGAGGTAATAGCCTACCTGCAACTGCATCCAGGTGCGGCCTACCGTCGGGATGCCGCATTCATAAGGCTCGCCTTTCCGTGGATTGTGCGTTGCCTTGACAAAGATTTTCGATACCAGTATGCCGCCGGCAGAAAATACCACTGCAGCCAGCGTTAAGATCAGTAATGATGTTGCACCCATAGAGCGCCTCAAATTTAATTTTATTTTCATTCGGAAGCCGGTGCATTTCTCAATATATTTCCCGCGCTTTTTGAGGCCAAATCCCTGTATGCAATAGCTGTTTTATTTTCCGCTGTGCAGTGGCCGTAGGATACGAAAACCCCTGCGCAGCGTCGCCGTACTTCCGGTCAAAATGTTAAATTTAAAGCCTGCATTTCCCCGGATGTGCCGGCAGGTTTCATCCGGTGTAACAAATGTTGCGAATTGACCTGTGTCATGATTTGTATGTTTGCCGCGGCCTTCGGGAGAAGGTCGTCGGCGCGGTGGCGACGACAAGGAGTACAAGAGAATCAAGCAATTACATATATTAAACACCTAAATCCAGACTACACCTACTATGAGTTTTACTGAAAGCCTGACACAAGCCTGGCCCTGGTACATCGCCGGGCCGCTCATCGGACTCACCGTTCCGGTTTTGCTGATCCTCGGCAACAAAGCCTTTGGAATCAGTTCCTCCCTTCGTCACATCTGCGCGGCCTGCATTCCGGCCAACATTCCTTTCTTTAAATACAACTGGAAAAAGGAAGTGTGGAATTTATTTTTCGTGACCGGCATTCTCCTCGGTGGCTTCCTGGCGGTACAGTTCCTGGCCAATCCGGCGCCCATCCAGGTGAGCGAAAAGCTGGCCGCCGAGTTGGGAACCTATGGCATCAGCGACTTCAGCGGTCTGGTTCCAACTGAATTGTTCAACTGGTCAAATCTTTTTACCCTGAAAGGATTGATCATGATGGTGGGGGGAGGCTTCCTGGTGGGCTTCGGCACGCGTTACGCCGGCGGATGCACCAGCGGTCATGCCATCATGGGACTTTCTACCCTGCAATGGCCTTCGCTGGTGGCTACCTGCTGTTTTATGGCCGGTGGTTTCCTGATGGCCAACCTGATTCTTCCTTACATTCTTAAATTCTGATTGATCCGCATGAAAACAGAAACCATCCATAAAAAAACCGAAACCAATACGGATTTCGAAGTGCGTTCGCTCGATACCATGTGCGTGAACGAAAGCCAGCTGGAACAAAAGTGGTACCACAACCTGAAATACCTGGTGGTCGGCGTCCTGTTCGGCATCGTCTTCGTAAAGGCGGAGATCATCAGCTGGTTCCGTATTCAGGAGATGTTCCGCCTGCAGTCCTTTCACATGTACGGAGTGATTGGCAGCGCGGTGGCCGTCGGGATGCTGTCGGTATACCTGATTAAGAAGTTTAACATCCACACCCTGGAGGGAGAGAAAATAGAATTCAGCCCGAAAACATTTAACAAAGGCAATGTGTACGGCGGACTCCTCTTCGGTTTCGGATGGGCCATCACCGGCGCCTGCCCCGGTCCGCTCTTTGCGCAGATCGGTTCCGGAGCTACGGTCATCGTGGTCACCTTGTTGAGTGCCATCGCAGG
>JAEUTF010000166.1 GCA_016788185.1 Bacteroidia bacterium
GTGACCTCTTACGTGGTGGGGAAAGCCACCATGAACCAGATCATCAAAGACACGCCGGTGGAGAACCTGCAGATCATCCTCACCGGGCCCCGCACGCCCAATGCCTCCGAACTGGTGGTGGATCCGATGATGGAGCAGCTGATCGATGAACTGAAACAGCATTACGAATACGTGATCATCGATACCCCGCCGGTCGGACTTCTTTCGGATGCCCTGGTATTCATGAAACATGCCGACCTCAACCTGTACGTACTGAAGGCGGGTTATTCAAAGCGCGACTTTGTGGACATCGCCCACCAGATCGTGGAGAAAAATGAAATCAAACACCTGAGCTTTATCCTGAACGGCGTGAATGCCAAGAATATTCCTGCCGGTTATGGCGGAGGCTATTACGCCTAGCATCGCACCCAGCGCTTAATTTTCAACATGAACAAGGAAGCAGGAAACCCTGCCGGTACACCCGAGCATCCGGACACCACACCCGGTGTGAAGAGCGTATTCTCCATTGTATTCGGCAGTTTCAAAATGCACCTGGATGCAGCCCAGAAGCGGAAGGCCTATATCCTGATCGCCCTGATTTTTACTTCGGCGGTGCTGGATGTATTCGGCATTGCCTCCATCCTCCCGCTGATCAAGCTGGCCACCGAACCCAGTACCATCCATTCCAATGCCTATCTACGGTACGTGTATGAAGCTTTGAATTTTGAAAGCGACAAATCCTTTTTGCTTTTTATGATTCTGAGCGTTCTGGCCTTCTTCATCGCCAAAAGCATATTTGGAATTTCCGTGAATTACCTGGAGACGCGCTTCAGCGCCAAACTGGCCTATAACATCACGCGGAAGCAATTCAACAAATACTTCAACCTGGACTTTCACCGCTTTACCGCGATGAAGAGCAGCGTGATCACGCATCACATCCTCAACAATCCTCTTTCGTATGTCACCTGGATTGTGATGCCCACCATCATGCTGATCTCGGAGTTTTCCATCCTCCTGCTCATCATCGGCGGCATCGCCTGGTACGACATCACCCTCTTTCTCTTCATCGCTGTCATCATCGGACCGGCCACCTGGCTCATCTACGCCCTGTTGCGCAGCCGGGTAACGGCCATCGGCGAAGAAATGAACCGCCTGTTTCCGCAGTCGATGGGTTCACTCACCCAGACCATCGGCGGTTACGTCGACATCAAACTGGCCCACAAGGAAGCCCATTACAGAGATGTTTTTCTGAAAACGCAGAAGCGCTATCATCAGCTCAACATGGCCTCGCACCTGCCCAACCTGATTCCGCTCCGCGCCAACGAACTGGTGGCGCTGCTCGGTGTGGTATTGATTTTTATCTACGCCATTTTCCTGACCGACAACAGCGACGAAGCCATCGTGATGATCAGCCTCTTCGCCGCCGCTGCCTACCGCATGATGCCTTCGCTGAACCGCATCATCTCCTCGATGATGTACATCCGGAAGAACATGACGGCTCTTCAAAACCTCAGCATTTACCCCGAACTGGCCTATGATGTAACGAGCAGGACGGCCTCCGGAACGATCGGCTTTAAAGAGGCCATTGAAATCCGGGATCTTTCCTTCCGTTTTCCGGGTGCCGCCCAGGATATGCTCAAGGATATCAGTATCCATATCCGAAAAGGTGAAAAAATCGGTATCGTCGGCGCTTCCGGCAGCGGAAAAACCACGCTGATGAACATCCTGCTCCGCTTTTATACCGAACAAAAGGGCGGCATTTTTGTGGACGGCACCGCCATCACGGCCGATAATACGCTCGAATGGAGGAACATGATGGGCTATGTCAAGCAGGATATTTTTCTGCTCGATGCTTCCATCCGCGACAACATCGTTTTCGGCGACGATCGTCCCGACGAAGAGCGGCTCCGGCAGGCCATCCGCCAGGCTTCGCTCGAGGACCTGATAAAAGCCCTGCCCGAGGGCGTGGACACCATGATCGGAGAGCGGGGATCGCGTCTGTCGGGAGGACAAAGACAGCGGATCAGCATTGCCCGTTCGCTGTACCGGAATGCCGAAGTACTCATTTTTGATGAGGCCACCTCGGCCCTTGATAACCAGACCGAGCAGGAAGTCAGTGAAGCCATCGATTCCCTTTCGGAAGTAAATAAAACCATCTTCATTATTGCCCACAGGATCACCACCTTAAAAAACTGCGACCGCATCTATGAACTGAGCGACGGCAAGGTATCGGGGGTGTATCAATACCAGGAACTCCTCGAAAAGGTCATCTGAACGTTCGGGAGAGAGCCTATAGCCTTTAAAAAAGATTCATGCCAGCTATAACCATGCCCCCGGATTTTCCGTAAAATCCCCGATCTATCGCTTATGTTATTCAACTCATTTGAGTTTCTTATTTTCTTTCCGGTTGTAACGATTCTTTTCTTCGTACTGCCACACCGGTTCCGCTGGTCGCTGCTGCTGACGGCCAGTTGTTTCTTTTACATGTATTTCATTCCGGTGTACATCCTGATTCTTTTCGGCACCATCATCATCGATTACATTGCCGGTATTTACCTGGAAGATACCAGGGACCCGAAGCGGAAACGATTTTACCTCCTGTGTTCGCTGGTTGCCAACATCGGTGTGCTGGCCGTTTTCAAGTATTATAATTTTTTTCTTGATAACATCAACGAAGCCGCGCTGCTGGCCTTTGATCAGCCCACGGCCCTGCGTTATCTCGGCATTGCCTTACCCATCGGCCTTTCCTTCCATACCTTCCAGGCCATGAGTTATACCTTCGAGGTGTATTACGGGAGGCAGAAAGCAGAACGGCATTTTGGAATTTATGCTTTGTATGTGATGTTCTATCCACAATTGGTGGCCGGACCCATTGAGCGTCCGCAGAACATCCTGCACCAGTTCCACGAAAAGAAATTTTTCGAATACCACCGTCTCAGTAGCGGATTGCGCCTGATGGTATGGGGTCTTTTCAAAAAAGTGGTCATCGCCGACAATGTCGCCGGTCTGGTCAACATCGCCTATGCGAATCCCGAAGACCATACCGGGATGACCTTGCTGCTCACTTCGTATTTTTTCGCCTTTCAGATTTATTGCGATTTCTCGGGGTATTCGGACATGGCCATCGGGGCGGCACGCGTGATGGGCTACGACCTCATGGAAAATTTCCGGACGCCCTACGTAGCCAAAAGCATCAAGGAATTCTGGAGCCGCTGGCACATCTCCCTCAGCACCTGGTTTCGCGATTACCTCTACATCCCCCTGGGCGGGAACCGCGTTTCCAAATCGAAATGGATGTTTAACCTCTTCCTGGTTTTCCTCGTCAGCGGCATCTGGCATGGCGCCAACTGGACCTACGTAATCTGGGGAGCGCTGCACGGCATTTACCTGATGATTGCCATTGTGAAGGACGATTTACTGGAACGCTGGGGTGCAGATCACCATGCTAAAAAACGCATCTTCCGGATCTTCAATACGCTGCTCACCTTTCATCTGGTCACCTTCGCGTGGATTTTTTTCCGGGCGGAGAGCGTGGGGGATGCTTTCACCATCATCCGAAACATCGCGGGCGGCATTTATACGCCGGGCAGTTTCAAAGACGCCATCAGCATCCTGGCCGATGATCCGAAGAATTTCAGCCGCACGATCTTCATCATGCTGCTGATTCTGGGCTTCCTTGCTCTGGATCCGCTGATGGACAAAATTGTAAAAGGAAAATTCCTGCTGCCGCAGGCCTATATGAAATACGCCCTTTACTCCTTCATTGTCGCCTCGATCATACTGTTCGGCTTCTTTGGAGAAGTGTCCTTTATCTATTTCCAGTTCTGAGCCATGAAGCATTTACTAAAAAGCAGCCTCATCTTCCTTGGATCGCTGGTGGTCGTGTACCTGGCCCTCTTCGCCGTGCTGTTTTTCATTCAGCCGGGCGGCATCCCCTTCATTTACCGGGCTACCCAGGGAAATTTATGGGAAGGCGGAGGCACCTGGATCAAGTTTCAGAAATTCAACAAAGAAGAAAAGTGGGACGTGATTGTACTGGGATCCTCACACGCCTACCGGGGCTATGATCCGGAGATTTTTAAACAGCATGGGTATAAGATGTACAACCTGGGCACCAGCAACCAGCACATGATGTGCACCTATTTCATCGCCAAAAACTACCTGAACAAGGACAATTGCAAGCTGCTCATCCTCGATATCTACGACAAGGTATTTTCCAACAACCACATCGAATCGAAGTCGGACCTCATTCAGAATGTGTGCGATGACAAAACCGCCCTGCAGACGGCGCTGGCTTCCGACGACCTGCGCGCCATCAACATGATTGCCCTGCGCTATTTCAACAAACTGGAAGCGCCGCTGAACCACGATACGGCCGGCTATACCAATGGCTACAAAGTAGCGGCGAAGTTTCTCGATCCCAGGAAAAAGGACGAGGAAAAAATGAAATGGACCTACTCCACCTGCGAAAGCCAGGTGAAATACCTTGATAAACTACTCGCGTATTGTAAAGAAGCCGGCATTCCGGTGGTGGTGGCAGAACATCCGCTTCCGGCCATCTATACCATGCGGCATCACGAGTATTTTCTGAAGGACGTGGAACCCATCTTCAAACGACATGGAGTTCCGTTTTATGATTATATGAACGCTCCCGGCCTGACAGGCATCCGGATGTTTTCGGATCCCACACACCTGAACCATCTCAGTGTACCCATTTACAACAATTTACTGATACGGGACCTGCAAAGAGACAAGAGATTGCCCCTTTCTACTAACGGTACTGCCTTGGTGCAGCAGCCTGACCTCCAACGAAAATGACCATGAACAACCGCATCCTGATAGTGGTCGGCACAAGGCCGAACTTCATCAAAATAACCCGCTTCAAAAAAGTGAACGAAGCCATGGGTCAGCCCTTCGACCTTCGCATTGTGCACACCGGACAACACTACGACGACAAAATGGCGGCTGTTTTTTTCCAGCAATTCGGGCTGGAGCCTGATTTTTTCCTCAACATTCCCGCGGCTTCCGCCAATACCCAGATGGCGGAA
>JAEUTF010000234.1 GCA_016788185.1 Bacteroidia bacterium
TGCTTTTCAAAAAACGGACGGTCTTCGCTCTCGCCGGGCTTTCTTTTACTTTCCGTTATCGTGATGTAATAATCATTGCCACGAGTAGCTTTCACATCAAAGTAATAGGTTCTTTTACCTGCCCTCACACGTTTGGAGAAGTGGGCATCGCGGCTGTGCAGGTTGTCAAATTCTGTCATAGTGCTTGTTTATAACGTGAAGCAAGATTAATAAAAATATCTGAACAAAAAAATTATGCCTTAAAAAATGAAAATTCGTCGTCTGGCCGGTCGAGACAAAGACCCTCACTTTTTCTCAATGGCCTCGGGAGGGGACTCGCTTTCTTCCATCAGTTGCTTGTCGTAAAGGTGGCGATAAAGTCCGTTTTGTCTGATCAGAAAATCGTGATCGCCTTCTTCCACCACCTTCCCTTCATCCAGTACCAGAATGTGATGACAGGACTTTACCGTAGCCACCCGGTGACTGACGAGAATGGTCGTTTTTCCCTGCATCAGTTTCGTCAGATTGCCGATGATCTGTTCTTCCGTGATGGTGTCCACCGCGGAGAGGCAATCGTCAAAAATCAGGATGTCGGGATTTCGTACGATAGCCCTGGCAATGGAAATCCGCTGCTTTTGTCCGCCCGACAAGGTGATTCCCCGTTCGCCCAGCATCGTTTTAAAACCGTCTGGAAAAGACAGAATGGCATCGTATACCACGGCAAGCCGGGCTGCTTCAGCCACCCTATCGCCCTCCGCGCCGTGCTCCAGTCCGAAAGCAATGTTCTCCTCTATCGTATCTGAAAACAAAAAAACATCCTGGGGAACATAACCGATTCGCTTACGCAGGCTGTCAATGTTGTACCGGTCGACAGGTAAACCGTCAATCGATACAGTGCCCTTCACCGGATGAAGCAGACGCAGGAGTACATTCACCAGGCTGGTTTTTCCGGATCCTGTTTTACCAATGATGCCCAGCGAAGATCCTGCAGACAGTTTAAAACTGATGTTCTGCAGGGCCGGCGTACGATTCTCTTCGTAACTTACATCTACCTGGTCGAAAACAATATCGCCCTTCAGCGAAGTACACAGCACATCACCGGAAATGATCCCGGGTTCTTCATTGAGAAATTCGTTAATCCTTTGTTGTGAAGCCGCTGCCCTTTGAATAATGGTAACCACCCATCCCAGGGAGGCCACCGGCCAGGTAAGCATGTTTACATAGATGACAAATTCTGCAATGTTGCCCACGGTTAAGCGGCCGGCCATGACTTCGAGGCTTCCGATGTATACGGTAAGCAAGGTACTCATGCCCACCAGCAGTAACATGGTCGGAATGAAAAACGCATTGACTCTGACAAGGTCCATCGACAAGGAACGGTACCGGTCGGATTGAACTTTATAGAAATGTTCATAGTCAGCTTCCCGGGCATAGGCTTTTATCAGGCGTATTCCTGAAAAGGTTTCCTGGATGAACGTAGAAAGTGTCGACAACTGTTCCTGCACCTTTTCACTTTTGCGGTTAATGCGATCGTGGACGAAATAGACCAGATAGGTCATGACCGGCAAAGGAATCAGTACATAGGCCGCCAGCCGGGGATTAACACTGAACATGGCCCATATAACCAGAATGAACATGACCAGGAGATTGATGGAGTACATGATGGCAGGACCCACATACATTCTTACCCGACCCACATCTTCACTGATCCGGTTCATCAGATCCCCGGTGCTGTTGCGGTTATAAAAATCCAGTCCAAGCCGTTGATAGTGCGCATAAATGGCATTTTTCATGTCGTATTCAATGTGCCTCGACATGACAATGATGGTCTGACGCATGAGGAACATAAAAACTCCTTTCATCAGTGCCATGGAAAGCACCAACACTCCGAAAAGCAATATATTAAACATCAAATCATTATATACGCTTTCACGGGCATCAAAACCGTTAAACAAGCGATAAGAATCAATGTTAGCCGCTACCACATCCAGCGCATTTCGGGTCAGCTGAGCAGGAAAAATTCCAAACAGGTTAGAAATCGTGACGAAAAGCAGACCACCTAAAAAATGGTTCTTGTACCGGATAAAATACTTGTTTAAACTACTTAATTCTCTCACAATGTGAAGTTTGACATAAACCGGTGAGCATAACTTGAATTACATCTCTGATATTCAGTCGGTAAAGATAGAAATTCAGCAAGGCACAGCGAGGGGATTAGACCTACATTTATTTTGCTGATAACAGTCAAAAACACCTAACTTTGCAAACCCAATAGAAAATCCCTGTTCATGATAGATGTGAAAGAAAAAAAGCCTGAACCGGCGCAGGTAAACACCAATGTTTTTGACAGCATTTCAGCCAGCCGCCACGAGCAGGTTGTTTTTTGCAATGACCCTGAAACAGGATTAAAGGCGATCATCGCCATCCACAACACGGTTTTAGGCCCTGCCCTGGGCGGTACCCGGATGTGGATGTACAAAACGGAGGGTGAAGCGGTAAATGACGTGTTGCGTCTTTCCCGGGGTATGACCTATAAGGCTGCTATCTCCGGTCTGAATCTGGGCGGCGGTAAAGCGGTCATCATCGGCGACAGCCGTAAGGACAAATCGGAAGCACTTTTCCGGAAATTCGGACGGTTTGTAAACAATCTGAACGGCAAATACATCACGGCTGAAGATGTGGGCACCAGCACCAAGGACATGGAGTACATTGCCATGGAAACCAAACATGTAACGGGCCTGCCCGAATCCATGGGCGGAGGCGGTGATCCTTCTCCGGTTACGGCCTACGGTGTTTACATGGGCATGAAAGCTTCGGCGCAATTTGCCTGGGGCAACGATAGCCTGAGCGGCAAAAAAGTGGTCGTACAGGGTGTTGGTCACGTGGGTGAAAACCTCGTGAAAAACCTGCGTAAGGAAAATGCAAAAGTGTACATCACCGACCTCAACGAGGAACAACTGCAACGGGTTTCCACCGAATACGGAGCGGAGGTGATACGTCCGGATGCGGTATTTGACATGGACATGGACATTTATGCGCCCTGCGCTCTCGGTGCCACCCTCAACACTGAAAACATCAAACGTCTGCGTTGCCAGATCGTTTCCGGTGCGGCCAATAACCAATTGGCGGATGAAACCATCCACGGCCCCATGCTCGTGGACAAAGGCATCATCTACGCTCCGGATTTTCTCATCAATGCGGGCGGATTGATCAACGTTTATTCTGAGTTGATTGGATACAACCGCCAGCGTGCGCTTATACAAACGGAGCACATCTATGCGGTGACCCTTGAAATCCTCAAAAAAGCCAGAGAAGCAGGTCTTCATACCCAGGCTGCCGCCACTCAAATGGCTGAAAAGAGGATTTCCGATATCAGCAAGGTAAAATCGAGTATGTAATTCCGCGGCTCCTGCCGTCCTCTTATAAACAATCGTTCTTCCTATCCATGCTAAGCAGAAGGCATCTACGCATCCGCGTCATGCAGGCACTTTACGCCTATTATCAGTCTGAACCCAAAGACATACGTCGCACGGAAGTGGAACTGCTGAACGGTACGGATAAGATTTACGAACTCTACCTGACCATTTTGCAATTTTTCCTTGAACTGGCCCACCAGGAACGGATGTATTATGAAGATACGCCTGCATCGATGGTAACGGGGAAAAGGAAGACCGCCACGTCCACATTAAAGGATCTCGCCTTTATCCAGTGGTTGGAAAGCCATGCTGCCTTTCATGACCAGATTAAAAAAAGAAAAATAAACTGGCAGGCGGATATTGATGCGGTAAAAAAGGCATTTCACCATTTGCGAAACCAGGAGTTTTACCAGGTTTTCATCAATCTGGAAGCACGCAGCCCGGAGTCAGAAAGTGCTTTCCTGAAAGACATCCTGAAAGAACTTTTTGTGACCACCGATTTTACCCCTCATGTACTGGAAGAGAAAAATCTGTATTGGGCGGAAAGCATGGAACTGATGGAAAGCATGGTGGTAAAAACCTTCGAACGGTCGAAAAGCAGCGGAGGGTATCAATTGCTGACCCTGTACAAAGATGCCGAAGACGATGTTCGTTTTATGCAGGAACTGGTTCAAAAGACCATTCGTGACGACAGCTATTTTCAGCAACTGATCGCCGATAAAACTAAAAACTGGGATGCCGACCGCATCGCCATGGTGGATATCATTCTGATGAAAATGGCTTTGTGTGAAATACTGAATTTGTCAACCATCCCGGTGAAGGTGAGTATCAACGAATACATCGATATCTCAAAAGATTACAGCACGCCCAATTCGAAAGCATTCATCAACGGCGTCATTGACAAACTGGTTATTGAATTGAAAAAGGAAGGTAAAATTCAAAAAACAGGCCGGGGCCTGGTTGAGTAAAAGAACATGAAACGACTTCAATTATTCCTGATCCTTACGGCCCTTATCCTATGGAATGCCTGTAATACCAGTACTGATAAAAACCAGGGACCCGAACAGGTATCACCTGACATTGTCAATATTGATGCGACTGCTGCCGGCGAAGTCAGGTCGAGCGGGAAGCCTCAGTTTGATTTTCAGGAAACAAATTTTGATTTTGGCACCATCACTTCGGGCGAAGAAATAACCCATGAATTTAAATTCAAAAATTCCGGGGATGCCGACCTGATCATTTCCCAGGCCAAAGGGTCCTGCGGTTGTACCACACCCGAGTATCCGCAAAACCCGGTGGCGCCCGGTGAAGAAGGAAGCATCAAAGTCACCTTCAAAAGCCAGGGAATTGCCGGTCAGGTGGTGAAAGACATCACCATACTGGCCAACACCAGTCCGACCACCAAGGTCCTTACCATCAGCGGCGAGGTGCTCAAAACAGGCAGTGAAAAATAACAGGGTTTAAACATGTCCGGATTACAGATACCAACAACAAAAAAAATAAACTATGCAAGTTCTATCCATTCTACTTCAGGCTGCTGCCGGTGGCGGCGCGATGCAGCAACTGGTCATGATACTCATGATCATCGTGGTTTTCTACTTTTTCATGATTCGTCCGCAAATGAAGAAATCCAAACTGGAGCGTGAATTCAAAGAAAGCATCAAGAAAGGCGATAAGGTGGTGACGATCGGTGGTGTACACGGCAAAATCCTTGAGGTTCAGGAAAAGACTTTCATCGTGGAAATTGACCAGAATGTAAAAGTCAAACTGGAAAAGTCGGCTATTTCGGCGGAGGCTACCAAGCAATATGCACCCGCCGCTGAAACAAAAAAGTAGTTCCGGCTCGCTTTAGCCTACATTTCGGTAAATTAGGGCCCTCAGCAGGATGGCCGTTACAATCAGGGAAGTATTCGAAAAAGGTGCCAATAAACAAGGGCTGAGCTTTGCCTTTTGTTTGTTGTTAGCAGCCTTTATCTGGCTCATCAACGCGCTGAACAATACCTATAGCAGCAGCGTCAGCGTACCCATCCTGTACAGCAAAACCAACCCGGAACAACCGGCAAGAAATCTACCGGATCACATTCATCTGGAAGTAAGAGGGAAGGGATTTGCACTCTGGAGCTTCAAACGGAAGGCAAAAGGTTTTTCCATTCACACGGAAGGATTTTCAGGCCGGATGAAAGACACCGTACTCGACTCCAGAGCGGCCCTCGAACCGCTCCTGACCGATTTTACAAAAACGCTGGACATCGAAAAACTTGAACCGGAGCAACTGATTTTTTCAGGCCGGCCGTATTTTTCCAAGAAACTCGCAGTGCGTGGCGCCGTGAATGTCAGGTTCAAACAACCCATGGTGCAATCGGGTCCTGCCGTGTTTTATCCCGACAGCATCAATGTGTTTTCCGGCGCACTGATTCCTGATAGCCTGAAAACAATAAGCGTTGAAGCGGTGACAATTGAGAGTGCGGAAAAGGCCGTATTCAAAAGACTCCGTTTGAAATTACCCGGAAAAGACTTTAGGAGTACCCACCAGGATGCCTGGCTGTATGTACCGGCCGAAGAAGGAACGGAAATAAAACTTGAAGTGCCGGTTTATGCCGGACCATTAAACGACGGTGATTTGTATATTCCTTCCTATGTCATACTCAGTTGCATGGTGCCATTAAGTAAATACAACCTTACTCATCCATCCCGGTTCAGGGTACAACCTGCGGCTACCTTTCCTGAAGCGAACCGGGTTCCACTGCTTTTGAGTCATGCTCCCTATTGGGCCAGCCACATCGACTACGAACCCAAACTGGTGCAGAAACTAAAAAAGAAGCTTCTCTGACATGCTGAAGGTGGGTATCACAGGTGGAATCGGCTCGGGCAAATCCATAGTATGCAGGATTTTTAAACTGCTGGGTATACCCGTTTACGATGCCGACACCGCGGCCAAAGAACTCATGAACCGCCATCCGGAAATCAGGCAAAAAATTCTGGAAACATTTGGTCACGACAGCTATACTGCCGAGGGTTTACTCCGCCGTGCCTATCTCTCCAAAATCGTGTTCAGCAATCCGCAGGCGCTTGAAAAATTAAATCACATCGTTCACCCGTATGTAAGGGAGGATTACCTGAAATGGCAGGAACATCAAACCGAAAGCCCCTACACCCTTCACGAAGCGGCCATCCTGTTTGAATCGGGTGCTCACAAGGATATGGATGCCATCGTGCTGGTGGATGCCCCAGAAGAACTCAGGATCCGAAGGGTCATTGAAAGGGACGGGAGGAACAGACAGGATGTAAAATCCATAATTTCACGGCAATGGACTACCGAAAAAAAACAAAAGCTTTCGGACTATATCATTCAGAACGATGAACAGCAAATGCTGATTCCCCAGGTGCTGAAAACAGATCAACTCCTAAGAAACAGAGCGTGAAACCAACCCCTCCTCTGGAAGCAGCAGCGAAAGGCTACCGGATTCCCGGTACCGAAATTTACATAGATCCGCTTGAGCCGGTGGCCTGTGCAATCATCAGTCATGCACACGGCGACCATGCCTCGGAGGGCCATGAAACCGTTTACTGCAGCGAAGGCACCGCTGCACTGATCAAATCACGATTCAAGTATCCGGCTAAAAAAATAATTACGCCCGCCTTTGGGGAAGAGTTTGTGGTAAAGGGCATCTCCTTCAGCCTGCACCCGGCCGGGCATATGCTGGGTTCTTCCCAGATACGCTGGAAATTGAACGGCAGAAGTCACCTCTACACCGGCGATTACAAAAGGGAGAAGGATTTAAGTTGTGAGCCTTTTGAGATCAGCCCCTGCGATGTATTGATCACGGAAGTGACCTTCGGCCAGCTGAACAAAGTTCATCCTCCCGCAGCGGAAATCATTGCCGGACTGGAAAAATACGGGGATACCAACCTGATGATTGGCGCCTACAACCTTGGTAAATCGCAGCGCCTGACCCGGCTGATCAACGATTATGCGCCGTCTTTCCGGGTAATGGTACATGCCAAAATGGTACCCTATCATCACATCTATGAAAAGATGGGATTTAACCTGGGGAAATGGGAGCCCTACAAGCGTGAGCAATTCAAACACTCGAAGCACATCGTTTACCTGGTTCCGCCTCCTTCACTTTACAATTTCCGACCCGGAAAACATTTCCTCAGGGCCATGGCCACCGGATGGGATGAACAGCACCTTCGTTACGATTTCCCTTTGCCGGTCAGTGATCATGCCGACTGGCCGTCGCTCATCCAAACCGTTCTGGAGTCGGGAGCGGAAGAAGTGTACACCATCCACGGCAATGGAACGGCTTTGCAGGCAGCACCGGAGTTAAAAGATAAACAAATCTATATATTGTAAGCATGATCAAGGTCCTGGACATTGCAGCGATCCGTGCTGCCGATGCCGCCACCATCCAACGGCAGAATATTAAAAGCATCGAGCTCATGGAGAGAGCTGCCGCTGGTTGCAGCCATTGGTTGCTCGAACACAGCCGTCCGGGAGAGTCCTTTATGGTGTTTTGCGGAAAGGGGAACAATGGCGGCGACGGACTGGCCATTGCGCGCCTGTTATGGAAGAAAGGAAAGGAGGTCAGCGTTTGCATTCTGGAGAATACCGGCAATGCCAGCGATGATTTCACCACCAATCTCGGCGAATGGAACCGCGTCAGCGGGAATAAAACCCTTGTCATCAGCAGTGAAAAAGATTTTCCGGTTTCAGGCCCGGACACCATTCTGATCGATGCCATCTTCGGATCTGGGTTCAACAGGGCTCCCGAAGATCCCGTGAATGGCATCATCCGGAAAATGAATCAATCCGGCTGTAAAATTATCGCCATCGATCTGCCCAGCGGACTACCGGGTGACCGGGCCAGCGATCATCCGAAAGACATCGTCAGAGCTACCGTCACCCTTAGTTTTCAGGTACCGAAACAGGTATTCTTTTATGCGGAATACGGAGAGTTTACCGGCGAAATAGAATTGATTGACATCGGGCTGGACGAGTCCTTTCTCCGTGAAGCGCCTGCCATTGGTTTTGTACCCGATGATCAGGATATCGCAGCCCTCCTGCCCTCCCGGCCGCTATTCGGACACAAAGGTACCTTCGGGCATGCCCTGCTGTTAGCCGGAAGCTATGGCAAGGCGGGGGCAGCCATCCTGGCCACACAGGCCTGCCTGCGCAGCGGAGCCGGACTGGTCACCCTGCGCACCCCCGAAAAATGTGTTCATGCCGTTCAGGTGGCGGCACCGGAAGCCCTGTGCAGCCCGGATGAAGAGTTAACCCATCTTACCGGGATCATCAAACCCTCCGCCTATACCGCGATCGGTATCGGCCCCGGGATCGGCACGGATCATCAAACGGGAAATGTGCTGAAGCGACTTTTCCAGGATTTTGATGTGCCCATGGTCTTGGATGCCGATGCCATGAATCTCCTGGCAGAAAACCCCACCTGGCTGTCCTTCCTGCCTGCAGGATGCATCCTCACTCCTCACCCGGGTGAATTTGCCAGGCTTGCCGGTAAAATAGCGGATCCCTTCGAACGAACCGGAAAACAGCTGGAGATGGCGGAAAAATACAATTGCTACATCATCCTCAAAGGGCGCTTCACCACGATTGCCTGTCCCGACCGGCAACTCTTTTTTAACCCCACCGGCAACCACGGCATGGCCAAAGGCGGCTCGGGAGATGTGCTGACCGGGCTCCTTACCGGACTCCTGGCCCAGGGCTTATCGCCCATGAAAGCCTGCCTGACGGGTGTTTACCTGCATGGACTGGCTGGTGATCTCTGTGCAAAAAACACCAGCCCCGTGAGCATGACCTCCGGCGACCTCATCAATTATTTTGATGCGGCGTGGAATGAGCTGAGGATGTACCGGGGAAATTGATTTTTTTCATTCAGGACCGTCCTTCAACCTCTTAAATGTTCAGGGAAACAAGAGGGGATTCAGGTATTTTAATTCATATCGGCGCATTTGAAAAATCAAAAAACAGGTTCAAAGAATTCCTGAATCACCGGCGCCCTCCCGGACCAATGCCGGCTCGTCCCCTGTGCAATCGATAACGGTACTGGGTGTGATTTTGCCGGTCCCTCCATCCACCACGACATCTACTACATTTTCCCATTGCTCAGCGATTTCAAGCGGATCGCTGGGATATTCACGGATGCTGTCAAGATCATGCAGGGAGGTGGCCACCATCGGATGTCCCAGCTGACCGATAAGAGCACTGACAATCGGATGGTCCGGCACACGGAGTCCGATGGTTTTCTTCCGGCTTCTGAAAAGCGAAGGGACTTCGTGGCTGGCTTCGAGGATGAAGGTGTAAGGGCCGGGCAGCGCCTTGTTCAGCAATTTATAGACAGAACGGTCAAAAGGCTTCGTATAGACACTGATGTTACTCAGGTCGCTGCACAGGAGAGAGAAATTGGCCTTTTCGGGCTTAACGCCTTTGATGCGACATATCTTCTCAAAACCCTTGTATTGACTGAGGTCGCAAACAAACGCATAAATGGTATCGGTCGGGATGATGACCACCCCGCCCTTCTGAAGAATGGCCGCAACCTCGGAAATCTTACGAGGTTCAGGATTTTTGGGGTGGATATTCAGAATCATTCTTCAAACCTTTACTTTTGCATCAGGCACAAAGATAATCGTATGAACGAAGGAGAACTTGGAATTGGCTCAAGGGTACGTCACCCCGAATTCGGAACAGGCGTTGTCATCAACGTAAAAGCCAAAACCTACACGGTGGTTTTCACTGAAAAAGGCCGTATTGAAATATCAAAAAACTACAACGCGCTGGAGGTGGTGGAAGCCGCTGAGCCCGACACCGACCTCATCAGTTTTTCGGAAGTGGAGCGTATTCTGACTAATATCATTAAGAAGCACAGTGACCTGCAGGAGACGGTATCCATCGGCAATCGCTGGGTGGGTGGTAAAGTGGTGCTGGTTCCCGGTAACACCGGACTGCAATCCAAGGAGATTCCGATTGATGTTTTCTTCAATAAAATCATCATGCTGCGTGACCGGCTCCGGGTCATGGAACAACGCATCAACGCCCACGACAAACTGAGTGAAGAAGATAAAATCAACCTTCAGCAATACCTGACAAGGATTTATGGAAGTCTCACCACGTTCAATGTGCTTTTTAAAGAAGAGAAAGATCATTTTGTAGGCGAGCGTAGCAGCAAAGGAGAATAAGTCCTTTTTTACCGCCAAATTTTACCATCAAAAAGAGAATTTTCACCCACGCAGGCTGAAATCCTGTCAAAGTTCGTTCCGGAATAAGGTGCTTCGGATACAGATTTGCTGTATTCAAACACATAATTCAGCAAGCATGAACATTCATTTCCGGAAATTGCTGGCCCTGGCATTGATCAGCATCACCTTTGTGGCCTGTAAAAAAGAAGAAGAAACACTGCCAGAATCACTGAGTCCGCCGGCCTCGGCCTACGGATCGGAGACCGCAGCAAAATGGAACGATTTGCAATTGCAGCTCATCAGGACCACGGCAGGATTTGTTCCTCCTGTTGCCGCGAGAGCCCTGGGCTATTCCAACCTGGCCGCCTATGAAGCGATTGTACCGGGGATGGCCGACAAACACAGCATGGACGAGGTGATGCATTATTCCTATCTGCTTCCCTATGCCAACAGCAGCAAAAAGTACAATTGGGCGCTGGTATCGAATGCGGCGTATTTCCAGATGATCAAAGCCCTGTATGCCAACACCAGCAGCCAAAATCAGCTGCTGATCGATTCGCTATATCTTGCCCTGAAAAACGAAGGGGGCCTTGGTGAAGCGGCGGATGTGATTCTGCGGTCTGAAAGTTATGGGGCGGAAGTTGCGGATGTGATTTACAACTGGAGCCTGAGTGACAATGGCCATCAGGCCTACACCAATTTGTTTCCATCCGGCTATACCGTTCAGTCGGGTCCCGGCCTATGGAAACCTACCCCACCGGCCTATCAGCCCATCCCCCTTCTGCCCTACTGGGGAAACAACCGTCCCTTTCTCGCATCCAGTATAAGCATGGCCTGCATGCCGCCGGCACCTCTTTCCTATTCAACCGATACCGCTTCTCAATTTTACAAAGAAGCGTACCAGGTCTATGAAACCGGAAATAATCTGAGCACTGAACAAAGAGACATTGCCCTGTTCTGGGCAGACGGGTCAGCCACGTACACACCGCCCGGACACAATATGAATCTCGCTACCCAACTGATCCGCGAAGATCATCAATCCCTCGACCGGGCGGCTGAAATTTACCTGCGGATGGGAGTAGCCTGCAACGATGCGTTCATTGCCTGCTGGAAAGCCAAATACACCCACAATGTACTGCGACCGGTCACCTACATCCGCGAAAACATTGCTGCTTCCTGGACACCCCTGATCACGACTCCGCCTTTTCCGGAATATACCAGCGGACACAGCTCTGTTTCGGGTGCCTGCAGTGAAGTGCTCAGTGCTGCATTTGGCCGGAACCGGGCATTTACCGACCGCAGCAATGAATGGATGGGATTCACAGCACGCAGTTACAACAACTTCTACGAAGCCGCCGAGGAGGCCGCCACCTCAAGGCTGTACGGTGGAATCCATTTTCCGAATGCGAACCTGAAAGGAATAGCCTGCGGGAAACAAATCGGACGATCTGTAGCGTCGATCAACCTGAACCGGCAATAAGAGCTTATAAAAGGAGAAAGGGCCGGATGGCCCTTTCTCCTTTTATATCCGTACATCAAAACGATTTCACCGCACCTGAATTTTTGCAATTCTTCTTGTACTTCCGCTTTCTAATGTAAGCAGGTACATGCCCGTGGCAAGTCCGTTTGTTTCCAGTGCAAAGGAAGATGAACCCTGTTGAGCCCTGGTGTTGCCGGAGCGCAATTGTTTCCCTTGCACATCACAGATGGACCAATGAAGATCCGAATCCTTCATGCCTTCGATGGAGACATTGAAAATTCCTTCGGAAGGATTGGGCCATATCGCCAGTCCATCCTTCCGGATCATCTGCGCTGTTCCTGTGACCTGCGACCCGACGGGGAGGCGTACATTGTCGATCCAGGCGCAATCCATTCCTGCACTCAGGTAGGAGTCCTTTTCATAAATAAACTTCAACACGTGCATTCCGGTGCCGAGCGGGAATCCGGTATACATCCAGGGGCCTGTTCCGCTCCAGGCACCCTGTTCCACCCCGTCAATGTAAAAACGCAGGTAATCCCAATCCTGCTCACTCGACATGCGGTACCAGAAGGTCACACTGTCGTCGGCCAGAGCGGTCAGGCTGATCAGCAGTTCACTGCTTTCGTTATCACTCACATTACCATTGGTTGCACAGTAAGCGCCTTCAAAGGGCTGGTAGCTGGTGGTAATCCAGGGAAAAACCGCTCCGTTCAACCAGTTAAATGCGCTGAAGTCATTGCTTTCAAAATCCTCAAGAATGATTCCCGCCGTAGCAACATACGTTTTACTGGCAAGGTAGGCACCGGAGTTCAGCTGGAGTGTGATATCATAACTGGTTCCCAGGGCGACATTGTTTAACATACTCACCTGGAAAGTCGCGTCCACATACTGTTGTTTACCGATGGTCCCGGCATTGAACAGCGGGCTGGTCAGAGTGAGGAAGTTGCTAAAGGTACTGATGGATGCGCTGCTCAGAGGGGCATCGCTGTGCCCGTTGTTGTGGCAACGTATCGTAACGGTGGCCGATTCACCGGCTTCAAGGTAACCGTCCGCATCTCCGCCGGTGGCATCATCGATGCTCAAAATCCCCCCGGCAAGGGCAGGTGCCTGAATCAACTGACTGAATGACGAGGTCCATGAACCGCCGTTGCCATCCGTGGCATCTACTGAAAAAAACACCATGTGCTGGTCGGGCACGTCGGCTGCAACCTGGTATTGAAAAGCGTTGACAAGCGTGGCAGAGGTGTTGCTCAGGAGATTTCCCGCATTCACGGTATTGTTAAGAATCGTGACATAACTATCGCTGGTACTCAGCACAGCGCTAACATTGAAGGCATCGGCGAGTCCGACATTATGAAGTGTAAGATCAACATCGATGGTTTCGGCAAAATCCACCAGGCCATCGTTGTTGCCCGCCAGATCCTTGGCCGTGCTGCTTTGGTAAATCACATATGGGCCGCTGGCTGGAATGACGAGCACTTGACCCAGATAAGGGATCTGATTAAAACCGGTCACTGTGACAAAAATGGTGTCGGGCATTCCGACAGGGGCAAAACTGAGGGTGGCCGCACCACCGCTGACTGCTCCGGTAGCCAGTACTTGTCCGTTCATGGTCAAGGCTACGAGCCCGCCGTTGTAATTGCAGTTTACCGTGAGGCTGGTCAGGCCCACCGGCATACTGGAGGGATGGCTGACCGACATCAGTTGCGGCGTGGCGGTACGCACCTGCAGGGTCGGATCGCCGAAAATGTGCCAGGTATCTGTCATTTCAACACCACTCAATCCGTACTGATCGTTCATGTGCATGCACCCGCTCACGGAAAGTCCACCGAAAGTAAATTTCAGGTTACTGCTGTCGCTTTGTACGAGGATGTCCACCATTTCATCCTGCGCGTCCATGGGTGGGTTCCAGCTCTGGTTGATGGAGGACATGAAAGTGGCAATGGCGCCTGTAGGAGCGCCGTTGTGTGTGGCCCGAAGAAAGGTTTCCGCAAAGCAGGGGCCACCCGGCATATCAAACTCACCGTTTACACAGGCTACTGCCCAGATGAAAGGAAGCATGTTGGTATTGGTCATGTTCTGCACATCGCCATTGGCCAGTCCGGTGGTGGTACAGGCCGTGCTGCTGCCATGTCCGGTATAGGTCATAATGCCAATGCCCGACTGAAAGAGATTGAAAAGATCGGTACTGGACGGATCTCCGGGGGCGTCACCGGTACCGGGATGAGTGCCATCGTATAATTCCGAAACATTCCCGTAGGTAAAATTCACCAGGTCGTTGCGCATGTTCAGGGCATGCTCCCAATCCATCTCACCGTCATCGCCGGGGCCCTGGTTACTTCCGACAACAACCCCCCGGTCGTACCAGAGTCCGGACGGGTCCGGATACATTTCGTAATTCAGCACCCGCTGCACCTGGGTCATCACATCGGGATCCGACTCTGCGGAAAACCGGCCGACCATCACTTCGGCGTAGGAATCCGATCCAAGAATATAGCCATAGCTGGGATCGGATGCTCCGCCCTGCGCATACA
>JAEUTF010000173.1 GCA_016788185.1 Bacteroidia bacterium
CTGATTTAAGCAGGGGAATCTATAACTATACGCTTGTATGTGATGGAAAAATCATCTCCACCAAGAAAATGGTTAAGCAGTAAGTGGCTTGAAATTGAAATGCAAAAGGCCCGGACAATCTCCAACCTCTCTAATCCGTAGTGCCCACACCCTGAAGGGTAAGGCCTCGATTATTTTTTATGCAAGCAGGCTTTGTATAAAGACAGAAATGTTAAAGGCCAGGATTATCTCCTGGCCTTTCTCCTTCAGGGGTGGGCCCAGCAGGACTTGAACCTGCGACCAACGGATTATGAGTCCGCTGCTCTAACCAACTGAGCTATGGGCCCGGGTAATTTTTTAGGAGGCACAAAAATAGTACTTATGCCGAAACGGACTTCAATACGCCCAGTTCTTTGCCTACTTTGGTGAAGGCGGCAATGGCCTTGTCGATGTGGTGGCGTTCGTGGGCGGCGCTGAGTTGTACCCGTATCCTTGCATTGCCCTTAGCCACAACGGGATAGAAAAAGCCGATGACATAAATCCCTTCCTTCAGCAGACGGGCGGCAAAATCCTGGGCCAGTTGCGCTTCGTAGAGCATGATGGGTACAATGGGATGCTCACCGGGCTTGATGTCGAATCCGGCCCGGGTCATGTGTTCGCGGAAATAGCGGGTATTGTCCCACAACTTGTCGCGCAGGGCCGTTGTTTGCGTAAGCATGTCGATGACCGCGATGGAAGCCCCCACGATGGAGGGCGCCAGGGAATTGGAAAACAGATAGGGCCTGGAACGCTGTCGCAGCATCTCGATGATTTCGCGGCGGCCGGAGGTGAAGCCGCCCATGGCTCCTCCCAGGGCCTTGCCGAGCGTGCCCGTGATGATGTCTACCCGTCCCATCACGTTTCGGTACTCGTGGGTACCGCGGCCTGTCGGACCCATGAAACCCGAAGCATGGCATTCGTCAATCATCACCAGGGCTTTGTAGCGGTCGGCCAGGTCACAGATTTTATCGAGTTGGGCGATGGTGCCGTCCATGGAGAAGACGCCGTCACTAACGATCATGCGGTGACGCAGATGCTGGGTTGCTTTCAGCTGCTCTTCCAGGTCGTCCATGTTGTTGTGCTTGTAGCGGTGGCGCTGCGCCTTGCAGAGGCGGATGCCGTCGATGATGGAAGCGTGGTTCAGCTCGTCGGAGATGATGGCATCCTGCTCATTCAGCAGGGGCTCAAACACACCGCCGTTGGCGTCAAAAGCAGCGGCATAGAGAATTGTATCCTCCGTACCCAGAAAAGCGGAAAGTTTCGCCTCCAGTTGCTTGTGGATGTCCTGGGTACCGCAGATAAAGCGCACGCTGCTCATGCCGAAACCGTGGGTATCGATGGCTTGTTTGGCGGCTTCAATCACCCTGGGATGCGAGGAAAGTCCGAGGTAGTTGTTGGCGCAGAAATTGATCACGTCCAGCCCGTTGGCAACGATGTCCGCTCCCTGGGCGGTGGAGATGATCCGTTCCTGCTTGTAGAGCCCGGCTTCTTTGATTTCCTGCAATTCTTTTTCCAGTACCGGCTTTAACGTAGTGTACATTTTTATGGGGGATTGATGCGCAAAGTTAGCTTTTATGCCAGAAAAACGAAGCCGGAAGGTCCGGTCGTGCAAGGAAAAGCAGAGCAGCAGGTGGATTATCCGTCCCGTTCATCGCTTCCTGCCTCCCATTGTGCTACCTTCGGAGAAGAATCAAAAAGCATGTCAAGTCGTCCCGTACCGGAACATCCACAGCAGCCGGATCCTGCCATTCGTCCTGTGCCTCCCGAACATCCATTGCCCCTCAGCCCGCCCGAGCCGCCACCGGCAAGGCCGCAACCCGAAGTCCCTGCAATACCTGAAAAGCCGGAAGTGCCTCCGCATCCTGAAAAACCATGAGGCGCTGCATGCAGCGGCTCTTCCTGAAACGCATGAACATTTCATTCCTCTTTTCTTCAACATCCACCTAAGCCATGTGTTTCTCAACAGGAGCCAGTTTCGGAGCCGGAATCGTGTTGTCGGTCATCGGAGGGGCTTCCATCCGCAAGGCGCCGTCCGGCACCCATCTTCCTTTTGCCTCCATTCCCTTTTTATTCAGCCTGCAGCAATTCAGCGAGGGGCTATTGTGGTTGTCGCTGAGCGATCTCGCCTACGGCCTCTGGCAACACGGTGCCACCCTGTTCTTCCTCTTCTTTGCACAAGTGCTGTGGCCCTGCTGGGTCCCTTTCTCCATCCTCCTGCTCCTGCCAAAAGATCAGCGAAACAGGTCGGGCTATCTTTTCCTCCTGGCCGGAAGCCTGGTTTCGGTCTACCTGGCGTATTGCCTGCTGAACTACCCCGTGTCGGCCCGTATTGAAGCGCATCACATTGCCTATCAGCAGTTGTATCCGGCCGCTTTCGCTCTGCCCTGCGGAGTCTTGTACCTGATCGCCACCATCGCACCGCCCTTCCTCTCTAAAACCCGCCGCATGTGGATGCTCGGCACCGCCATCCTGATCGCCTACCTGGTTTCGTCTTTGTTTTATGCCGAATACCTGGTTTCGGTCTGGTGCTTCTTTGCTTCGGTCATCAGCCTTGCCGTATTTGTGATCATGGAGGAGCTGAAGGGTGAAAACGAAACACTGGCCGGACTGAAGAGTCAGTACTCCTGAAAAAAAATCATACCGCAGGCCGGATGCCACCGGCCGGAATACCCGCCTGAACCAGGGGCCCGGAACCGCGAGGGTCCGGAAAATCTCCATGTCAGAAAAGCGTCGATTAAGTACTTTTACCCTTAAAGTCGCTGCCCATGAAAAACCGGATTGTATTCACCCTGACCCTCCTGATGACGTTCGGGCTGGGCTTCGCCTTCAACGCCTTCCTGACCAGAGTTACAGACGAAAGGACTCCGGCAAAAAAAGTAACGGGCATCGGGGGTATTTTCTTCAAAAGCAAGGATCCCCTGAAAATGAGAGAATGGTACACCAAACATCTTGGCTTCTCCATCAATGAATACGGGGCAGTCTTTGAATGGAGACAAGGTGCCGACAGTTCAAAAAAGGGTTTTACACAATGGAGTCCGTTTAATGAAAAAACAAAATATTTCGAACCTTCCACCCGTGACTTCATGATCAATTACAGAGTGGAAAACCTGGAAGCGCTGCTCCAACAGCTTAGAAAAGACAGCGTCACCGTTACGGACAGCATTGAAACCTATACCTACGGCCGGTTCGTTCACATCATGGACCCGGAAGGGAACAAGATTGAACTGTGGGAACCCAATGACGAGGAGTACGAGCAACTCGGAAAACAGTTGAATGCGACAACGATTAAATGATTCCGGGTGGCAAAGGGATGAAGAGTGGTCTGGATGTGTACGAATTAAGATGAAGGAGGAAGGGCGTAAAGGATCAGAGGGTGTAGCGGCGGCCGGGCTTTAATTTCAATACCCCTTTAAACTCCAGCTGCAGTAGAACATTGGCGAGCTTTGAAAAGGGGAAAGCGGTGGCAGCGGCAATGGCATCGATGCCGCATTCACCCTGCTCTTTTAATACCTCGGTCACCCGCTGTTCATCGGGGCTTAGTTCGGGAAACAGCTGCGTCTGAACTGCAGGTTGCTGAAGTTTCCGCTCTTCACTCCATCCCATCATCCATACAAGATCCCCGGCGGATGTGATCAGCGCCGCTTTGTTCTCACGGATGAAAGCATTGCATCCGCTGCTGAAGGGATCATTGATTCGTCCGGGAATGGCAAATACATCGCGGTTGTATCCCTGGGCCAGACCGGCCGTAATCAGGGCGCCGCCTTTGTCGCCGGCCTCCACCACCACCACTGCGTCGCACATACCGGCCACAATGCGGTTGCGGGAAGGAAAGTTTTCGCGGTCGGGTTGCGTGCCGCTGTGGTATTCGGTGAGCAGTCCGCCCTGTTGCAGCATTCTTCCCGCGGTATCCCGGTGACCATAAGGGTAGATGCGGTCCATCCCGTGTGCCGTCACGCCAATAGTGGGGAGACCCGCTTTCAGGGCCGCCTCGTGGGCGCAAATGTCGATGCCATAGGCGAGTCCGCTGACCACGGTGACCTGATGATCACGCAGCCCTTCCACGAGCCGGTGCGTTACGTCCACCCCGTAGGGACTGGCCGAACGGGTACCCACCAGGGCCACCAGGCGCCCTTCGTTCAGGGAGGCGGTCCCCTTGTAATACAGGAGAACCGGCGCATCGGGGCATTGATTCAATCTTTTCGGATAGGCCTCATCGGTATAGAAGAGGACCTTGACCTTGTGCTTCATGACAAAGCGCAGCTCTTTTTCGGCCTGCTCGAAAACAGGCGCACTGAAGGCGCCGCGGATGCGTTTCTGACCGATTCCGGGAATTTTTGCCAGCAGGCTTTTCTTTTCCCTGAATACCTGTGTGGCCGACCCGCAATACTGGTGGAGCGCCCGGGCGAGCACCGGACCCACTCCGGGCAGCATGCTCAGCGCAATACGATAAAGTAATTCCTCTTGTTCCTGCATCCTAAAATCACCGCCGGGAGCGTACCTGAAAAATCACCGAATGGGATGCGGCAAAAATACTCAATCTTGAGAAAATTTCTGATCTTTTGGGCAAAATACTGGCGCCCCGCCGATGACACCTGCCCTGCACCGTTTCCTGACGTTCCTCCTGCCCATGATCCTGTTGGTGCAAGCACTTCCGGCTCTTGCCCAGCCGGCGGTTCTGAAAGGAAAGATTACAGACGCGGCGGGAGGAGAAGCACTTCCCTTCGCCACCATTTCTGTTAAAAAAAGTGCAAGAGGCACCGCAGCCGATGCAAACGGTTATTACCGGCTGGAGTGTGATGCCGGCAAACAAACGTTTATTTTCAGTTTTCTCGGATATACCCCCCGTGAGCAAACGCTGGAGCTGACCGCCGGCGGCGAAAGGGAATTCAACATCAGCCTGACCCGCAACGACAGCGTTGCCACCTGGAAACCCGTGGTGGTAACGGCCGGCCGCCTGGAACAAAGGCTGGAGCAAACGGTGATCTCCATGGACATACTGCCGAGCCGACTCGTTGAAAACCGGGTGGAGAATACGATGGAAGCTGCGGTGGAACAGGTGCCCGGCGTTACGGTCATCGACGGGCAAGCCAACATTCGCGGAGGAAGCGGTTTCAGCTACGGAGCCGGCTCACGGGTGCTGGTGCTGGTGGATGATTTGCCGATGCTGTCGGGCGATGCCAACGATGTGAAATGGAATTTCATCCCCATCGAACAAATGGAACAGGTGGAAGTCCTCAAAGGCGCTTCTTCCGCACTGTTCGGATCCGCCGCCCTCAACGGAGTGATCAACATGCGCACCGTGATGCCCGGTGATAAACCGCAGACCACCCTCAGCGTCTATTCCGGCTTGTACGACAGCCCGGAGGACGAAAGAAAAAAATGGTGGGGCAGTCGTTCCCAAATGACGAGCGGCGTCAATTTCTCCCATCGCCGGAAAATCAGAAATCTCTCGCTGGTTGCCGGAGCACATTATTTCAACGACGAAGGGTATCGCGACGGTGAAACAGAAACACGTTACCGGGCGAACGCCCACCTCCGCTATAAGGTGAACGGCATTCAGGGACTCACGCTCGGCCTTGCCGCCAATACACAAAAAAGCGAAGGCGGCAATTTCCTGCTCTGGCAAAACGATACCAGCGGCGCCCTGCTTCCCCTGGGCGGCGCCGGTCAGCCAGGATCCACCATGAGCGAGTACACCTCCCTGCGGACCACCATCGACCCTTATATCATTTACAGCCCTGGCCGCTGGGTTCATAAAATACGCACCCGTTACTTCTTCACCGGAAACAAAAACAACACCAGCCAGAATTCCGATTCCAGATTCTACTACGCCGAATACCTGGTGCAGCACCGCCTGCTGGAAAAAATAAATGTATCGGCAGGGACCTCCGTCAGCCACTCGGATGTAAGCGGTGAATTGTACAACAAGCAGGAGGCCGGCAATTATGCGGTGTATGCACAGGCTGACGGCCACTTTGGTAAACTCAATGCCAGCCTGGGCGGCAGGATGGAGAGCGGCCGCATTTCCGGAAAGAAACTGGATCCGCAGTATCTCTTCCGCAGCGGATTGAATCACGAAACCTGGAAAGGCGGCTATCTGCGCGCCTCTTTCGGGCAGGGCTTCCGCTTCCCTTCCATCGCTGAAAAATACGTGCGCACCCGTGTCGGACAACTGGTGATTTATCCCAACGATTCACTGGATACTGAAAAGGGATGGACCGCCGAGATCGGTCTCAAGCAGGTCGTACAGATCCGTTCCTGGCGGGGATTTGCCGATCTCTGTTACTTCCACCAGGAATTCAGCAACATGATGGAATTCCGCTTTGGACAATGGGGTACCTTCAGCGACCCCCTCTTCGGGCTGGGCTTTAAGTCGGTGAACATCGGCAATGCCCGCATCCGTGGAGTGGAAATCAACCTGGCAGGAGAGGGAAACCTTGGACGGGTAAAGCAGAGCCTGCTGGGCGGATACACCTGGATTGATCCCGAACAAACAGATTTCAACGCTGCTGTTGATACACCCAGGAATACGTCGAAGGAGAACATCCTGAAATTCCGTTTCCGCCACCTCTTCAAATTCGACAGCGAATCCAGCATCGGAAAAATCAGCATCGGTTTCAGCGCCCGCTTTTACAGCAACATTGAAAACATCGATGCCGCTTTTGAAAGCGCTATTCCCGGTGTGAAAGCATACAGGGCCAGTCAACCCTGGGGCACCTGGCTCTTTGATGCCAGGATGGGCTGGCAGATCATCGCCCCCCTTCGTCTGCATTTCATCGTCAGAAATATCCTAAACGAAGAATTCATGACCCGGCCGGCCGACCTGCAGCCGCCCCGAAGCTATACCCTCTCCCTGTCCCTGAAAGTCTGAGGGTGTCCCTTTTTGCATACCCTGAAAATCCGAAGCCATTGGCTTTCCACCCATGAAAGGAGTAAAACTGTTTGTCAGCTGGCTGCCCTCTTCCGGCATGGCGGTTTTCCCTTTTCTGCTTTTCCGCAAAAAGGACCTGCCCCTCCACGCCCGGTTGCTCAACCATGAACGGATTCACCTGAGGCAGCAAGTGGAGTTGCTGGTCATCCCTTTCTATATCTGGTACCTGCTTGAATACCTCTTTTACCGGCTGAAGGGTAAAAATCACTATCGGGCGTACCGGTCGATTCGTTTTGAGAGAGAGGCCTATGCCCACGATGCCGATGCCGAGTACCTGAAGAAGAGGAAGACATGGGCTTTTCTTTCCGCCTAAGGGGCGATGCGGGTTGAGATTCCTTCCCGCCAATCGCGCAGAAAAATATTCCCGAAGCCCGCTGCAGCCAGAAATACAGGTGAAATCAGTACTTCGCCCACAAGGATCAGACTGTACCGCCTATATTTGCGGATATGAGCAAACAGCCTGTGATCATTGTAAAAAACCTCAGGAAAAGTTACGGCCAGTTTGAAGCGGTGAAAGGTGTGAGCTTTGAAGTTTACGAAAGGGAAATTTTCGGACTGCTAGGACCCAACGGCGCCGGCAAAACCACCACACTGGAAATCATCGAAACACTGCGGGAGAAAAGCGAAGGGAGCGTCACGGTGGCCGGACTGAACATCGAGAAGGAAGCCAACCGGATCAAACAGATCATCGGTGTGCAGTTGCAGGCGGCTGGTTATTATCCCAGCCTGACCCTGGTGGAACTCATCCGCTTGTTTGCCGGACTCTATAACGTGGAGGCAGATCCGATGGAGATGCTTCGTAAAGTCGGGCTCGAGGACAAGCACAAGGCTAAATATAAGGAACTCAGCGGTGGACAGAAACAACGCTTCAGCATCGCCACCACGCTTATCAACCGTCCGGAAATCATTTTCCTGGACGAACCCACGACCGGACTCGATCCGCAGGCAAGGAGAAACCTCTGGGAACTGATCAGGCAGGTGCGTGACGGGGGAACGACGGTGGTGATTACGACCCATTACATGGACGAAGCCGAGCAACTCTGTGACCGCGTGGCCGTGATGGAATCGGGGCAGATCATTGCCCTGGATTCGCCCGATAGTCTGATTGATCAGCTGGTATCCACCGGATTTGAACGGAAGAAAGAAGTGAAAAAAGCAAGCCTGGAGGATGTATTTCTGCAACTGACGGGTCATGAGTGGAAAGCCGAATAAGCGGATGAACGCAAAAAATCCCGAGCTCAGCACTCCCAGTAAAAATCCATACCCCGCAAGAACCAACACTGTCTGCTAAAAACCAAACATCCACCTTCCAGAAACCTGATTTGAAAAAGAATTACTCACAATTGAATGCCATGCTGGCCATTGCAGGCGCCAGCTTCCGGTCGATCCTGCGTAGTCCCTCCGCCGTTGTATTCACACTGCTCTTTCCTCTGATTTTCATCCTCGTTTTCGGATTCATCAACGGGGGCGGTCTCAGTCTGGATGTAGCCCTCGATGGCAGAAGCGACACCCGCAATCCGGTGTTCGACAGCCTGGCCGGCCTGCCCGGCATACACCTCATTCCCGGACGCAGCGAAGCCGAATTGCACACTGACCTGCAAAAAGGAAACATCGATGCCATTGTTCACATTCAAAAACGTTTGGAGGACAATACTCCCTTTTATACACTGGAGATCACTTCGAGCATGGCGGCGCGTGAGAAAGGCATCATCATCCGGTCCATGCTGGAACACCTGGTGGACAAAGCCAATCTGAAGGCGGCGCAGGTGGAAAAACCCATGGTTGCCATCCGGGCGAAAGAAGTCAATGTGAGGGCCTACAAAACCATCGACTTTATACTTCCCGGTCAACTTGGCTTTTCACTCCTGAGTTCCGGCGTCTTCGGTACCGCTTTCGTTTTTTTCAACCTGCGGCAAACCCTGGTGATCAAGCGATTTTTTGCCACTCCCATCCGCAAACCGTACATCGTGCTGGGTGAAGCAATGAGCAGACTGGTTTTTGCATTGCTCGGCGCAGCCTTTCTGATCGGTATCGGACATTTTGCTTTTGGTTTCACCCTTGTTCACGGATTCGCAACCTTTGCCACCATGCTGTTCCTGTCGGCTTTGGGACTCATCGTTTTTATGGGTTTCGGTTTTGTGGTATCCGGCATTGCCAAAAGTGAAAGTACGATTCCACCTTTGGCCAATGTGGTCACCTTGCCCCAGTTTCTGCTTTCCGGAACCTTCTTCGAAATTGAAAATTTCCCGGAGTGGCTTCAGCCTCTCTGTAAAATGCTGCCTCTCACCTACTTAAACGACGCTATGCGCCTGGTGGCCTTTGAAGGCGCCGGGCTGGATCAATTGCTGACCCCGCTGATGATCATCTTCGCCTGGGGCCTGCTGATCTATGCGCTGGCCGTTAAATTTTTCAGATGGGAATAAATGACGGAATGACAGTACCTTTGCATCGGCATTCCTTTTGATCAGGGTCTGGCTTAAAACAAATGCGGTGGATGGCCGTTAACAAAAAGAGAATTACAAATAAATAAAGGATAAGAAAGCTATGATGGGAATTTATTTGATTTCGATTGTATTCATGCTGATCGGTTGGCTGGTGAGCATGCAATTGAAGAAGAAGTTCAACCAGTATTCACAAACACCGATCAGTTCGGGATTGAGCGGAAAAGAAATCGCCGAGAAAATGCTGCTCGACAACAACATCCATGATGTAAAGGTGATTTCCGTGGAAGGACGATTGAC
>JAEUTF010000183.1 GCA_016788185.1 Bacteroidia bacterium
CGTAATTCCTTCCGTCGGTTTTCAATCTTTTGTTCCTGATAGTCGTTCCAGCCGGGGCAATCGTTCTGATAGGGGGCCGGGTGGTGCAGGATGTACCGGCACTGGAAGGTTTCCCGGTTGGGCGTTTCCTGGAAAACAAGATCCTGGGGAAAGTCGCGGCGGTTATACGTGACATGCAGCCGGGTGAAGAATAACTGTCCCGTATAGCCGCTCCAACCGCCGGTTTGCAGCCAGTTTACGCCGGCCTGTACAATTTCATTGTACAGCGGAGGCTGACTCGGGCAGGGATCGCACTTGACAGCGTTTTGCCCGCTGAGATCCCAGGCATACTCAAGAAATACGTTGTCGTAACCCTCCCGGCGTATGTTTTCCTTGTACAGATCCGTATAGAAGCGGCCGAAGTGATCTTTGATAAACGTAGGCACGATGCGGTCGCCGGGCATCTTCACGGTCCTGTAATTGACGCTTTCCACCCTGCCGCGTGTGGTGAAGGCGTAAATGATCATGTCCTGGTTGCCTTCTCCATTGGCCATGCCCAGGCGGATGGGCAACATGAATTTGGGTGAGTTGAAACTGATTTGCAGGGGACGAAGCAGTTGACTCGAGAGGCCTTGTTGCTCTTCGAGATTTACCTTAACCACAAAAAATTTCATATTGCTTTTAATATAGGGTTCCAGCACTTCCCGGGCTCCTTCCGGGATGCGGTAGCCATGATCGTTGAGCCAGCGCTCCAGTCCGCCCGATTCCTGTGCATTGAGGATCTGAATGTCATATTCGCCAACGGTGTATCGGGCCACTACGGCCACTTTGTAGTGATCTTTCATCTCGGCCACGGATTCGGCCTTTGTGGTGGCGGCCCGGTTCATCATGGGCGCATCCATGGATTCTTCGGAGTAATACCGGTTGCAGGGTCCGGCGTCATGGTATTCCACCAGCCGGGGACCCGAATACGCGTCCAGCTGATCAAAAACCCTGCGTTCCACCACGCGGATATCGTCGCGCTGTAAAACCGTGGGAACAGGAATGACCATGGCGAAGTCGGACACCTTGCCCTGGAAGTCGGAACTCATCGTGATGGTGCTGCGTTCGCCGTTTCTGACCAGGATCACCTGTGAAGTTTTGTTGAATAGTTTGGCATCAGCGCGTGCCACATAGAAGCCGCAGAAGGCCTGCGATGCTTGCCCCTGGATAACCAGGAGAGCAAGCAACAGAAGTTTTGTTTTCATACGATTTATTTTTTTTTGAGAATTACGGAATCAATGGGTACCCGAAAGGCCCTGGCCCGGATAGGAGGTGGAGAGGTGTTGAGAAAGAACCTCCGGGCGAGTCCATCTGAATTTTTCTCCTTTAAAAAAATGATCAAGCAGGGGACTTAAGGGGGAGAGGAAAAAGAGGGCCCAGAGGGGTGAAGCGTTGATCCACTGGTAAGCCTGCAGATAGAAGGCCAGGAGTCCGGCGGCGAAAGCCCAGCAGATACGTACTGTTTTATGGGCCGGGGTGGATGCCGGATCGGTAATCATAAAGAAGGTAAACAGGAGCAGAGAGCCGCTGGTAAAGAGATGAAGGAGGGCGTCCAGCGGCCAGTGTTGCCAGAATACCATCCTGACCAGCATCGCTCCGCCAAATCCGACGATAAAGCTGAGGGCAAGATCCAGTCGCTGGGCCCGGCTCACCACTAAAAAACCCAGTATGCCCACCAGAAATAGCCAGAGTCCCTCGCTTCCCCATTGCCCGGGTGAAATCCAGCCTTTGCCGGTAAGCAGAATGGTGGCGCAGATGCCGAAATTGGCGGGATTGAAAAAATGTTTTCCGTTTATTCTGAATACAAACTTGGAGGCGATACTCAGGAAAGTGGCGAGAAGAATCACGGCGTAGCTTTCGCTGCGAAAGAGAAGACACAGGCTGAAAGAGGTGATCAGCGCGCTTTTTAAGGAGTGAAGCGGTAACTTCAGGAGGTGAATTCCGCCGAACTGTGTCAGCAGGGCGACCAGGAACGTGAGTGGGATCTGCCAGGGCAGGAGCGACCAGTTCAGAGCGAAAAGACCGGTTAAAAGGAAGATGAAGAGGAAACTTAGCTGATAGTGACGTGCATCGGAGCTGAATGCCCCGAGGGTCCGGTGGATACCGGGTGGAAGTGAAGAGAGCATGGTTTGAATTTTTTACAGGGATGTCCTGCCATTGCCCTTTCCATACGCTCCGGATAAAAAAATAAACGTTTAGGTTGTTCCGTACCTGATTTCAGGAAAGCAAACCTTATTTTCGTACCAGGTACGTCCCGGCACTGAATCCGTAAAACGGGAAGGCATCTCAGATATGAATTTGATTCTGCGCTTAATCAGGGAAAGTATAATCATGGCATGGCATGCCTTGGTGGTCAATAAGCTGCGTACCTTTTTATCGCTGCTGGGAGTGACCATTGGCATCTTTGCCATCATCACTGTTTTTACGGCCGTCGACAGCATGGAGGACAATGTGAAGGGCAGCGTGGAAAAACTTGGAAACAATGTGATTTATGTTCAGAAATGGCCCTGGGCTTTTGGCAGTGAGTATCCCTGGTGGAAATACTGGCAGCGGCCCTTGCCGACCATCAGTGAAATGACGCAGTTGAAAGAACGCAGTCAGCTGGCCGAGGAAATGGCGTTCATGGCCGTGCTCAGCACGCAAACTCTGAAATGGGAGGGGAATACGGTGGAGAATGTGGACATTAACCTGGCCTCGCACGATTACAACAGGATTGCCGGCTTCGATCTCTACGAAGGACGTTACTTTACTGAAGCGGAGTCGAACGGAGGTTACCCGGTAGCGTTAGTGGGCTACGAAATCGCGAAGAATCTCTTTCCCTATTCCTCGGCACTCGACAAGAGCATTACCGTAAAGGGCCGGAAGGCCAGGGTGGTCGGTGTCTTTGCCAAGGAAGGCGAAAGCCTGATCGGGAACAGCAATGACAATACGGTTTTGATCCCGGTGAATTATGGCCGGAAGTTTATCGATATCAAATCCGACCGTTCCGGACCCATGATCATGGTGAAGGCCAGGTCCAATGTGAGCAATCAGGAACTGATGGATGAGCTGAAAGGGCACATGCGCTCAATTCGCCGTCTTCGTCCGGTGGAAGAAGATGATTTTGCCTTGAATGAAACAAAAATGCTCTCGGCGCAGGTGGGACAGTTGTTTGATGTTATTTCCATCGTGGGTGCGATCATCGGCGGCTTCAGCATTCTCGTGGGTGGCTTTGGGATCGCTAACATCATGTTTGTGTCCGTACGGGAGAGGACTCCCATCATCGGCATCCAGAAATCACTGGGGGCGAAAAATTATTTCATCCTCATCCAATACCTGACCGAATCGGTAATCCTCTGTCTTTTTGGTGGCTTGCTGGGTTTGATTCTGGTGTATCTGGCTACAGTGATAGCTTCCGGTGCAGGCTTTGATATGAGCCTGAGCATGAAAAATGCTTTGCTCGGCATAGGCGTTTCAGCCCTTATTGGAATGGTCAGTGGATTGTTCCCGGCTGCGGCTGCTTCCCGGCTGGATCCGGTGGAAGCCATTCGTGCCAACGGATAACCCCCCTTTTTTTAGGGTACGATTGTTTACCGCTGAGTTCAGCGCCTGCTCCTGGTTACCTTAAACGCTTTATTAAAGAAGTACCGGCGCTCAACAGGAATATCCCTCCTTACCGTTCGGTCATTCCGAAAAAAAAGGGAGCCTTACGGCCCCCCTTTTTTGGTTTTGGGTTTTAAGAGTTAATATTTAATCAGTTTCTGCTGATAGCGTGAACCGGCCGAAACAAGTTCCACCTGGTACAGTCCCTGGCTGAGTCCGGCAAGTGAAACGGTGTTGTTCACCGATTGCAGGTTGCTCTTCATCACCAGTCTACCCGCTGCGTCATAAATATTTATAATCAGCGGAGTATTGTTTGTCTGTTTGACCTGGAGCACATCGCCGGCAGGGTTAGGATACAATTGTATGCCTGCTTCGCTGAGGTCCTGTACGCCTGTGGAGATGTCGACCGTAACCTGTACACGGCTGCTGCTGCAGCTGAGACCTTGTTTTTCAACGCTCCAGTCGTAGAAATAATAGAAGTACTGGGAGCCGAAGTCGTTTCCGGTGATGGACAAGGCATCAGAAATGGTGTAGGGATAGTTCACCCCAACGGTATTACGGATGAACTTCGGACCGGCATTGCCCCAGCCCGGGATAGCCAGGTTGGTGCTGTCGTCGGTGGTCAGGTAATAGTCGCTGCCCGGACTTAAAATAAAATCAAGGGTAATGATTTGGGAGTCGGGACTGACGTTGGTGATGGCGGCATCGGCGTATTGCAGCAGCACATCCTGGCTGTTGTAAAGTTCGATGCGACGCGTGCCGCTGAGGTTGGTAAATACTTTCACCGTTTTAAGAGTGCAGGCTTTGGCTACATCAAAGTACATTTTGGCATTGGTAGCACCCGAGGAACTGTACAGGTTGGAACCGGAGGGAGAATACAAGCCTGTGTTGAAAACGCCTGCATTGTATTTTTCCACGTTCTCCACCCAGAAGTCGGTCGTGCCGGTAATGACCGGTGTGACGTAACTGGGGCCGGTATAAACAGGCGTGATGGCATTGGCGGAATCGTACCAGTTGATGATGCTTCCTATTGCGTTCAGCGTGGCGGGACCTGCAGCAGGCAGGCTCACGGTGGTGGCTGTTACAGGAGCGGGTACAACATGAGCCGTTACGGCAATGGGGTTGGAGGTAAAGGCGGCGCAATATCCCTGCACGGTAAGGGTATAAGTTCCGCTTTGCGTTGCGGTGGTATTGGGTGTGGCGGCACCGTTAGACCAGGTGAAGGAAGAGATTCCATACGAAGTGGAAACGAGGTCGACCGAACTGCCGTCACAGAATTCTGTTTCTCCGGTAGCCGTAACAACCGGGGTCTGATCGGGATCCTGCTCTATCACAAAAGTGGGTGAAACGGCTTCACAGTTGTTTCCGGGCGCTGACACGATCACATTGTATTCTCCGCCGGCGGTGATGCTGATGGACGAAGTGGTGCTGCCGTTGCTCCAAAGGTAATTGTAGAAAGGTGCTGCGGTAAGGGTCTCGGTACTTCCGGTGCAGATGAAGTGGTCGGCCTGACTGTAGACCACCGCGGGTTCAGGCGAAACACAATCGTTCTCCACGATACGGATGAACTGATCGGCCTGCGGATTGAGAATCGTCTGTGAAATGCCGCTCGGGAAGTTCACCACGATGGAATCAATGCTATTGCTGCTGCCAAGACCAAAGTGCAGCATGGACGAGTTCACCGTGCCGTAGCTTTCACCGGCCCTCACTTCGCGCGTTTGTACGCCCCAGCTGCCGTAGATATTCGCACGTGCTCCGATGGCGCCCTTGTTGCTCACGGTACCAATGAGGTTCAGCGTAACGAAATGGTTGTTGTTACGGGTGCTGTTCATCCAGATGACATCGTCGATAGTAGTGGGATTGGTGTAAATTGTCGCATAACTTCCGTAGATATCAATCAGACCGTCGTGGTTAAGGTCACCAACCGCGAAGGATTCCATTCGGTCGGCATTGAAGAGTCCGTCCACCCGGGTGAAAGTCTTGTTTCCGTTGTTGTGGTAATAGCGGCTGTTGGACCCTGTAATGAAGAGGTCCACGAATCCATCGTTGTCAAAATCTTCCATTACGCTTTGAATGGGGGTGATGTCGGAAATATTGAAACCGGTGCTGGAGGTGATGTCAGTATAATGACCTGTTCCGTCATTTTCCAGGATCTGACTGGCATAATCATGGTTGGTCACCAGCAGGTCCAGGTCGCCGTCGTTGTCAATGTCGCCGAAGGAGGCGGTCCAGGATTGCCATCCGATGTTGATGCCGTAGGCGGCGGCGCTTTCGGTAAAATTGTTGTTGCCGTCGTTGACAAACATGACGTTGATCCGTCGCCCATCGGTCGGACTGTTAACACCCTGACGGCATTTGGCAATGTAAAGGTCCATGTCACCGTCATTGTCAAAATCGGTCCATACGCTTCCGTAATTTCCGGAGTCATCGGTGGTGGTCACGTCAAAATTGATGGTGGTGGGTGATTGGGTCAAAAGTCCGGTACCGGAATTGAGGAAGATGTGGCTCTGCGCATTGTCATCACAGGCAAAGAGGTCAATCCAGCCATCGTTGTTGAAGTCGGCGGCCGTCATGTTTTGTACAAAGAAGCCCGAGTTGGGGATGTCGACAATGGCGCCCATCGCTCCGTTGGCATCGGTCATGATGATGCGTACTGCAGGTCCGTATCCTCCGGCCATGATGTCGAGATAGCCGTTGTGGTCGAGGTCGGCAACACACATACCCCAGGACCATCCGGAAGAAGTGCTGAAAGTGCCGAGGGCGATGCTCTGGAAGGTGTTGTTGGTGCGTTGTACTTCTACCGTGGCGATTCTTCCATCGTCTAATCGGATGATGTCATCCAGTCCGTCGAAGTTCCAGTCCGCTATCGCTACCGTACAGCCGCTGTGGAAGTTGCTGTTCGAGAGCTTGGCGTTCTTGTTGGTGAAACTCACCTGGGCCTGTGCTGCAAATCCTGCGATGACAAGCAGCAGGCTAAGGGTGCTTTTGTAAAGATTTTTCATTGGGAAATTAATTGTTTGGGTTGTTTTTTGGGTTTGGCTTATTGAGTTCTTACGACCTTCCGGATGATCTTCTGGCCGTCTTTCCTGATGACAAGATAATAAAGCCCGTTTTGCTCCGGTAATCGGATCAGGTGGCTTTTGCCGATCCTTTGTAAAGTACAGGAAAATCTTTGTCCTGTAGGGGTATAGCCCTCTACCAGGGCTCCTTCAGGCAGGCCATGCAGGTAAACCCGGCCGTCGTGACTGGGATTGGGGCCGATGCTTATGGCCTCCGCCAGGCTCAGCCCGGGCAGTCCAACCGGGATCATTATATTGTTGAGGGTGTCGGCCCGGATGAGCAAAGGGTTCCGGTTCGCCGCTGCATACATGCTGAGGAAGGTATCAATGGCAGCCGACGAATAGTTTTGCATCTCGGAAAGAAAACCCGGCGGGAGGGTCTGGTAAAAAACATGAACCATCACGGTGAGAGGTCCGCTGTATCCATGTAAGGGAACATGGTAATGTACAATGTCCTGGCCGCTTCCTTCCACCCCCGAAATTTTGTTGAAATCCGCATCGGCCAGCGCGTCGCCAACAATGGCACAGGTATCGTAAGCCGGGTGAAGCGTGCTGAATCCTTTCGGGGGAATGCGGTTGTCTTTTAAATGGGTATTGGCTCTTTCCAGAACGGTAGTGAAATTTCCGTTTACATCTCCCATGACCATTTCGTAAATCTGCGATTGCGAGGATTGATCAATGATGTTGTGATGATTTTCAAACACCGGGCTGATGTTCTGTACTTCGTAATTGTTGTCAAAAAGACCCGAAGCAAAGAGCGTATCGCCATTGGGCTTGAGCGCGATGAACTGTAAGACGGCTCTGCGTGAGGGATACCCGCTCGGAAATTTATGACCGGCTTTGTTGACCACTTGGGCACGGAAATAGGCGGTGTCCTGTCCCGTGCTGTCATAATGGGCGTACAAATCGAGGGTCTGGTATTTCAGCAGTTGCGTGTTGGCGGCCAGTGTGGAGTCGAAGTTCCGGTCTGCCGCGTCAACCCCCAGGCTCGTTTTGTTGTCTTTGATCAGCTGAACCATGAAACTGTTGGCGCCGGCAAAACTGTGCAGGTTGAAAGGCGTGCGGCCGGGCAGGGCAGTATAGCCATTGGCAATTTTAACGGGGTCTTCCACCTTGGGCATATGGCACGACTGGCAGGTAAGCAACTCCACCGTCGGATAGTCTGAGTTCAGGTATTCGTGGTAGGTAGCCTGTTCCACAAATGTGTTTCCGGTTGGATTGCCGCTGAGATCAACGGAGTTGGAGATGAGTGTATGGCAGGGGGAACAGGCCCTGCTTTCTCCGAGATGTGCCCCGAACATGGGAGTGAGTCCGACGTACAGTTGCATGGGCCCGGTCATGGGTTGCGTGAAAGGCCCGTATACGATCCGATTCGTGTCGTAAGGAATCTGTCCGGTAAAAAGTGAACCGAGGATGGAAGAGTCTTTGATGCCGTGGCAACTGTGGCAGCTGACGCCCGATTGTCCGAGTGAGTCGAGCGCGAGATCGGCCATGGTATAATGCGTCTGCCCTTTGTACATGGCCGTGTAATGTCCGAGCGGTGCATGACATTTGGTGCACAGGGTTTGAAGTTCAAGTGAGTGTGCCGTATCCACCAGGATCTCATGGCTCACCTTGGCTTTCCAGAAGGGATCCACCCCGGCCAGGCCCATCATCGATGTTTCCCAATCGTCATAAAGATTAATGTCCATGCCGTTGATGTCCACATTGGCCAGTCCCAGGCTGTCGAAACCATGACAGCCCCGGCAGTTTTGCGGAAGGGAGAAATACTGACCCGAATCGAGCGGGGGCAGGTAATGCGCTTTATAAAAGGAAATTTCTTCAGCGGAGTGAAAAGCTTTGCTCGTGTGGCCGGGAAACGGGCTGCGCAGCAGGATCACCAGTACAAAGAGTACCGATAAAACTGTTAAGTGGTTTTTCATTTTGGCAATTCGGGGAAAGGGTTTTACACTTGTGTGGAGTGTATTTATTCAACCAAATTAAGAAAAACATCGTTTGTGTCAACCGCTTACCTGCAATTTCCTGCTACCGGTACCGCGTCGGGGCGTAGCAGGCGCTCTGCGGCATGTTTTTTACTTTTTCCAGGGTTGCCAGTTGTAGGTGTGGAGCTCTTTTACTGCAAAAGTTAAAAGGTCGATACAGTTTTGAATATCAGTCTTGTCGGCCATTTCTATAGCCTGATGGATGTGGCGCGTGGGTATGCTGATGGCTCCGGCAATAGCCCCGGTTTTACCATTTCGTTGTATGCCCGCAGTATCGGTACCTCCGGCAGGAAGAATTTCCGACTGCCATTTTATTTTGTGCTTATCGGCCGTTTTTCGGAGATAATCCACCATCCGGTTATCGCAAATGGTGCTGGAGTCCATGATCTTGATGCCGGCCCCCTTACCCAGTTCCGTCACCATTTCATGAGGCCGGGCTCCCGGGGTATCAAAGGCAATCGTGGTATCGAGATTGATGCCGAAGTCGGGTTCAATGTGATGGGCGGCCACGGCGGCGCCGCGTAAACCCACTTCTTCCTGCACGGTGAAGCTGGCATAAAAATCATAGGGGAGGGGCCCTTTCAGCTTGCGGAGGGATTCGATGAGGATGAAGACGGAAACGCGGTTGTCGATGGATTTGCAATTGACACAATTGCCCATTTCAATCAGCTCCCGTTGCCGGGTGACCGGATCTCCCACCCGGACCAGCTTGTTCACTTTGCTTTTCGGCAGCCCGAGGTCAATGAAATAATCCTGGATCTGCGGGGCCTTGTTCCGCTCTTCCGGGGTCATCAGGTGAACCGGTTTCGAGCCCATCACCCCCACCAGGTCGTCCTTGCCGTGTACGATCACACGCTGCGCGGTGAGCGTCTTCGGATCGAAACCGCCCAGGGTATGGAAACGGAGGAATCCTTTGTCGTCGATGTGCGTAACGATAAAACCGATTTCATCCATGTGCGCGGCGGCCATCACTTTCTTTCGCTCACGCCCGCGCCTTACCGCTGTCACATTCCCCATCTTGTCAATGCTCACCTCGTCGGCCAGCGGTTTAAGTTCTTTCAGCACAATGTCGCGGACGAGGTGCTCATGGCCCGGGGCGCCGGGTGTTTCACAAATCAGTTTTAGCAATGACAGGTTCATGGAGAGGACAATAAGTGTCCTAAGGTAGAAAAAATATCTATGCCTGCTTCCGGGCCTGCTGGCGGGTACCTTTCACGTCCGCAACGAAGGGGGCGTCGTGGCGGTCTATTCTATTTTTGTCAGCTTTAGGGTGTTGGCCGTGGCGCGTTCCTGAAGGGGCGTACTGGCAATGTGAATGATGTAATGTCCCTTGTCCACCAGCTTCCGGTCAACGAGGTATTTTTTGATATCGGCGATGGTAATGTCGGTGCTTTCATATTTATCGTAGTAAAAACCCCGTATCCCCCATACCAGGTTCAGGGTTTTCAGCAGGGGCTCGTTGTCCGTGAAAATGTAAATGAAAGACCTGGGACGGTGCGCTGCAATCTTGAATGCCGTGGTACCCGAGTGGGTCATGGCCACAATGGCTTCCGCTTCGGTTTGCTTGGCCATCACCGCCGAAATGTAGCAGATGTTTTCCGGGATAAAGTTGGGGGAGTCGTTTGCCGGGGCATGTTCCCTGTAATACACCACGTCCTGTTCCTCCACTTCCTTGATGATTTTGTACATGGCATTGATGGTCTCCACCGGAAATACCCCCACCGAGGTTTCCGCGCTCAGCATCAGGGCGTCGGCTCCGTCAAACACAGCATTGCCCACATCGTTGGCCTCGGCCCGAGTAGGGCGGTAATTCGTAATCATGCTTTCCATCATCTGGGTGGCAATGATAACGGGCTTGGCCGCCTGGTTGCATTTCCTGACAATCGATTTCTGGATCACCGGAACTTTTTCCATGGCCATTTCCACACCAAGGTCGCCACGCGCCACCATGATCGCGTCGGAGACCTGGATGATGCGGTCGATGTTTTTCACTGCCTCCGGTTTTTCGATCTTGGCGATCACCCTGGTGCGGCTTTTCTTCGCCCGGATGTGTTGCCGGAGCTCTTCCACGTCTTCCGCTTTGCGTACAAACGACAGTCCGATCCACTCCACTTCATGCTGAAGGGCGAATTCCAGGTCGCTGCGGTCTTTTTCGGTAAGGCTGGGCAGTGAGATCTCGGTGTTGGGCAGGTTGACGCCTTTGCGTGAACTGAGCGGACCTCCGTGCAGTACCCTGGTCCTCACCCGTTCGTCGGTCAGGATCTCCGTCACTTCCAGTTCAATCTTGCCATCGTCCACCAGCACTTTGTCTCCCTTCTTTACATCTTTATAAAACTGCGGGTATTTGATAAAGACCTCCTGTCGGGTACCGGGCACTTCGCGGTGATTCAGCAGGAGTTCATCACCGTCACGCAGGATGATGTCTTTTTCTTCCAGATCGCCAATGCGGATTTTAGGGCCCTGAAGATCAAACAGGATCGCGATGTGGGTATTGAGCTTCTTGTTCAGTTTACGGATCGTGCGGATGATGTTTTCCATCATGGCATAATCGCCATGCGAACTGTTGATGCGGCATACGTCCATGCCGGCAAAAATCATTTTTTCTAGCACCTCTTCGCTGATACTGGCAGGGCCAATGGTGGCGATGATTTTGGTGCGGTTATATCGGTTTACTATCATATGACCGGTGGTAGTTTTGGTTTTTCTTCTTCCGTATCCGGAACAGGCTCGAACAGCAGAAAGTTTTCCGCTGATTTCAATTCGCCGGCCGGAATCTCAACAGCACTGGTGACAATGCGCAGGCTGAGGATTTTTTTCAGTAGCTTTTCGGAAGACGTATAACGGCTTTGGTTTTTGATGAGCAGGAAAAAGTCCGCCTGCCTGAGTTCAGGAATAAAATGTCCGGTGCTGCCCCTGTTGGAAACCAGGTACATTTCTTCCTCGTCTTCGGTCAGACAATAGAAATAGGGGAACAGGCCCGTTGAACCTTTTTTATCCATTTTCATTTCCAGGTCGGCCATGCGTTGCAGGCCGGAGCCCAGCGCCCTGTTGAGTTCAAAGCAGAGCTTGTAATCCCGGTACGCGCAATAAATAGCCAGGAGCAGGAAATCATAGTCTGGCGTGAATTCAAGGGTAAAAGTCTGTTTCCTGGCCATGGCTCAAAATTAGCCGGCCCTGCGGGCTGCAGGATTATCGATTCATGAAGAATGAAAGTAGTTCTCAACAGCCCTCGTGTAAATCAGCAGGCCTTCAGGCCGGTGTTTATCCAGCCATTCCGGAGTCTCCGGAGGCAAGATTAAAGTCCGCCTTTTTTGTAAAGGGTTTACCTTCGCGTCATGGTACTGGACGATGAGTATTTTATGCGCGCCGCGCTGACCGAGGCAAAAGCGGCCTTGGCCCTGGATGAAGTGCCGATCGGGGCCGTCATCGTGGCCGGTGGAAAGATCATCGCCCGGGGCCATAACCTGGTGGAACGTCTCAACGATGTAACGGCACATGCCGAAATGATGGCATTTACGGCGGCGGCACAGAGCCTCGGAGGGAAATACCTGAAAGACTGTACTTTGTATGTTACCCTGGAGCCTTGCCCGATGTGTGCCGGTGCTGCTTTCTGGAGCCAGCTCAGCCGGCTGGTGTTTGGTGCTGCGGACCCGAAAAGAGGTTTTTCCTTGCTGGAGGATTCAAAAAAAATACTCCATCCCGGTACAGAAGTCAGGTCTGGAGTGCTGGAAGCCGATTGTTCGGCCTTACTCAAAGATTATTTCCGCTCGAAGCGCTGATCAGACATGAATGGCCTGGAGCACCTGGGCCGAAAGCGGCTTGTTCAGAAATTTGCGGACATAGGGATTTTTGTTGGCGCGGTTCAGATCCTTGAAGCTTTCGGAGGTCGACAGCATGATCACTTTGATGCTCATCCGCTGTTCTTCAGGGAGTTTCTGAAACTCATCCAGGAACTGGAAGCCATCCATATGGGGCATCATGATGTCCAGAAAAATGACTTCCGGCCAGGCTTCGGACGATGCCATCTTTAGGAACTGAAGGGCTTCGGCCGCCTCCTGGTAAACATGGGCTTTTTCGGCAAAGCCATTGCTTTCCACCAGTTTCTTGTTAATGAAATTGTCGAGCGAGTTGTCGTCGATCAACATGACCGTATGGTATCTTGCCTTCCCGTTGGTGTTTTTCTGCTCTGGGGTCGTACTGCTCAAAGTCTGGCTGCTCATAGTAATGTGCTCTTCGTGTGGTTTTTCTTTTGTTTCTGATGGTGGTGTCGGAAGGTTGTGTTATGGATTGAAACGCCTCCTGCCCTTTTCGGTTAGCCGAATTTTGCCTTTGTCTTACATCGTTCTTGCATATCATCTTACAGATCTTACAGGATCGGGTAATTTTTCAACCTTTCCTCTGACGGAAAGGCTAAAAACAGGAACAGCTGGCCTCCGGCCAACTGCTCCCTTCAAACCAACCAACAGCCTAACAGGTATTAACCTGCCATCCGAAGCTTTTGTTGAACCGTCTCCGGCACCACGGTTTCCACGTGATAGCCATAGAGACCCACATATCCTGCCTCGGGATAAGGAACCATGTCAAACCAGATGTTTAATCCGCTGAAGGTCACCTTGCACTCCGTCGGCGTCTTTTCATTGAACGCGAATTTGATTTCGGGATAAGACTTGAGGATGGCCGCCGGGATTTTGGCCCCTTTGCGGCACTTCCATTCCCCGAGCAAAGGAAGAGCTGTTAAATTAGAATCGATCAGGCGTTTGTTGTAGTCGAATCGCATTACTGGGAATGCGTCGCGCAGATCATCGGTAGTAGTTCTTTTTGTTTTTTTCATGTGTTGTATTGACTGGCTTGCAATGCAATGTTACGGCAGGGCTCCCGCCCCATGCGGCCAAAATCAGCGGGAAACTTACAGGCGGTTTGCAGCATTGCCTCCGGCCTTCGTACCTTTGTAGCGGATTTTAAAAACATACGATATATGCCATACCCTGAACAACTATGCGCACCCATGCGCAAAGAGCTCACCAGCATAGGATTTGCAGAGCTGAAAGACAGTATTGAAGTGGATACTCAGATTCCGCAATCGAAAGGGACCACCCTGCTCGTGGTGAATTCTGTTTGCGGATGTGCTGCAGGAGCGGCCCGTCCCGGTGTTCGTCTGGCGCTCCTTAAGTCCGAAAGCAAGCCCGACAACCTCCTGACCGTGTTTGCCGGACAAGACGTGGAAGCTACCGCGCAGGCCCGCAAATACCTGGCCCCCTATCCGCCCTCTTCACCCTGCATCGCGCTGTTCAAAGACGGCCGCCTGGTGCACATGGTGGAGCGTCATCACATTGAAGGGCATTCGGCAGAAATGATTGCTGAAAATCTGAATGCCGCCTTCGACGAATTTTGCGCCGTAAAAGCGTAAAGGTATTTTGTAATCTTACAAAAAACGGCCTCCCAAGGGCCGTTTTTTGTGCTTTAGAGCCCTCGGGGGGCATTAAAAAATCGACTTACATTATTTGGCGGGCGCTTGTGGTTCCCGGCACAGGGAAAAAGCGCAACGGCCTTCTTTTTCAAGGGTATTCCGGATGATTGCGCGTACCTGGTCGCGAAGGGCATTGGCATCGTGCTCGGTAAGTCCCGCCGTGGGGATGGGCCGGTGAACGACAATCCTGGAAATGCCCGGGCGTACCAACATGCGCTGCTGGTTGTTGTCGGGGAAGATACTCCAGTTGTCGAGAAACGTAATGGGAACAATGGGTACCTGCATCTCGATGGCCAGACGGAAGGCTCCGTTTTTGAAAGGTCCCAATTCCGGTGAACAGGGAGGGATAGTGGCCTCCGGAAAGATGGCCAGGCTGATTCCCTTTTTCAGGTCGTTACGCGCGCGTTTGTAGGCCTTGTGCGAATCTTTGATGCTGCTACGGTCCACCGAAATGTTCATCTTTTTAAAAAAGATACCAAACATCGGTACATTCCTCAGTTCTGCTTTCCCCATAAAGTGGAAGTAATTGGGGAAGGCGATGTTGGCCGTCAGAATATCAAGGTACGAACTGTGATTGGGCGTGATGATATACGCCTGATCCGGATCCAGTTCCGACTCCCGGCGGATACTATACCAAATTCCGGTGGTCAGCAGAATCCAGTGCGCCCATATCTTTTTAAGTTTCCAGGCATAGATAAACCACGATTCGCGGCTTAAAAGGAGCATAAAAACCGGGTAAAGCGGAAGAAAGAAGATGAAGCCGCTCAGGAAGAACCACAGACACCAGATTCTTCTAAGAAGGAACGACGCATATTTCACAGGGGCAAAGATACCAAAGTATTTTTCTTCCATTAATTTCACCGTATGAATCGCCTGAATATCAAGCATTGGTTCGGGTTCTGGTCGGCCGCTTTTCTCCGTGTGCATCAGCATCCCATCTTTACAAAATACAGGCAGCGCTACCCTCGTCTTTTCCGGTTTATCAGCCTTCGCTTTGATCCGCACCGCTTTCGCGGTTTGCCCCTAACGATGTTTCTGCTGGGTTTAGTACTCAATGCTTTCATTCTTTCGGAAATGGCGGAGGAATTGAGAGAGGCCAGCCGCCTGCGCAATGTCGATCGGCTGCTTGCGCAATACTTTTACGTTAACCGTCACGAAGGCCTGGCTCAGTTCATCTATCGTTTTACGCGCCTGGGCAGTTCACCCACGGTCCTGACAGTCCTGGCGGCGCTTGGCTTTCTGCTCCTGCGCAGGAACCGCTTTCATGCGTTCGCGGCGATCGTGGCGTCCTTGTGTACCAGTTCCCTGAGTGCCTACGCCGGTAAAGTATACTACCAGGTACCCCGGCCGCATGAACTGGCATGGTATGAAGAGTTTTCCTATTCTTTTCCGAGCGGACATGCCACGGTGGCCATGGCCTATTACGGAATTCTGTTTTACCTGCTGGTGATGTACATGAAAGATAAACGCTTTAAAATAGGAATCAGCCTGCTGGCTGCGTTGTTCATTTTTGCAATGGGATTCAGCAGGGTGTACCTGGGGGTGCATTACCTCAGTGACGTGCTCAGTGGTTTTGCCATAGGATTTGTCTGGCTTTTGTTTTCCATCGCCCTGCTCTCCTGGCTCGATTTCAGGAGGGAACTCCGTTCCTAAATACGGGAAAGCCCTATCTTCGCGGCACGATGGAAACAGTAGTCAGCGGAATTCGCAGCACAGGAAATCTACACCTGGGAAATTATTTCGGCGCCATGAAAAATTTCCTGCGCATGCAGGAGGAGTACAATTGTTTTTTCTTCATTGCCGATTACCATTCACTCACCACACATCCGGATCCGGAAAATCTGAAGGGGCACGTCAGGCAGGTGCTGGCCGAATACCTTGCCTGCGGACTCAATCCTGAAAAGTGTACCTTGTATATCCAGAGCGATGTGCCGGAAGTGGCGGAGTTGTATCTCCTGCTCAACATGAATGCTTACCTGGGAGAACTGGAACGGGCCACCACCTTTAAAGAGAAGGCGCGTAAACATCCGGATAATATCAATGCCGGGTTGCTGACCTATCCCGTGCTCATGGCCGCCGACATTCTGCTGCACAAAGCCGCCAAGGTGCCTGTCGGAAAAGACCAGGAACAACACCTGGAAATGACCCGTCAGTTTGGAAACCGTTTTAACAGGATGTACCGGGTCGATTATTTTCCCGAGCCTGTTGCTTTCAATTTCGGCGGGCAACTGGTGAAAGTGCCGGGCCTGGATGGCAGCGGTAAAATGGGAAAGTCGGAAGGAGAGGGGAATGCGGTATTTCTTTTTGATACCGACGAGGCCATCCGGAAAAAAGTGATGCGCGCGGTTTCCGACTCGGGCCCCACCGAACCCGACAGTCCGAAGTCAGAAGCCATTCAGAATCTGTTCACGCTGATGAGCCTGGTATCAGACGCGGAAACCTTAAAATCGTTCGAGGAGGCCTATAACCACTGCACCATCCGTTATGGCGACATGAAGAAGCAACTGGCGGAAGATATGATTCGTTTTGTTCGTCCCTTGCGGGAGCGAATTGCCGACACCCTTCAAAATGAAAAATTGCTCGGGGAGGTGATGAAAACGGGAAGGGAAAAGGCGAGGGAATCCGCAGCGAAAACCGTAAAGGAAGTAAGGGAACTGATGGGGATCAGGTATTGATCCTTTTGATGGCGAATCCGGTTTGGGTTCAGATCGGGGTCACCGCCTTGATGAATTTCACATTGATCTTTTCCATCAGCGATTTGCAGAATTCATAGTTGCGCTGTGATACCGCCCTGCGGAAAATATTCAGGTTTTGCAAGGAAATAAAGTAATAGTCGCTCTTGTAAAAAGTACAGTCAATCTGCTTATCGATGATGCCGTATTTGATTGCACCGTTGATCAGTTCAAATTTGGCCGTAACGTTCAGGTGGAGTTCGATTTCGTTGCCTTTCATAATGGGAGGTTTGAATGCTTGTACGGCAAGTTACGGTACTTGGTTCGCTAAAGCGGACATAATTCATCCGGATCTTACACCGTGCCGCCATGGCAGGGCTTTCCTGTGCCAGCGGGAATGTACAGGGGCATTCAATTCCGATAAGGAGTCCGGGCCTTATCCGGCCTTCTGTCTTTCGCGTAAAAAGCGGATCAGGTCAGTCGAGCCCACGGCGCTGAAGCCTGCGGTGCGGAGCATGGTAATGAGCTGACCGCGGTGATAGGTGCTGTGGTTCATGACGTGCATGAGGATCTCTTCCACCGAATTGAAAAAAGAGGTTCCGTCCATCGATTTAAATTCTACGGATTTCATCGGCCCGTTTTTAGGAAGATTTTCAATAAATCTTACAAAGTCGTCCGAACTCTCCTGAATGGCCTGAACGGCTTCTTCCAGGCTGCCCTTGAAATGATGGCTGGGCCAGGTGTTGGGCGATTCGCCCTGCAGTCGTTTGTACCAGATCTCCTGGGCATCCCAAAGGTGATAGAGCGTTTTTCGGATGGTTGGAAAACTGCTCAGCAAGGCTTCGTCGGCTATCCCGGGTCCGGCATCAATGATGTACTGTCCGATGCGCCGGTTGGCCCAGGCGTTGTATTGGCAGAGTTTCAGCAAATGTGATTTCATGGTTGGCTTGATTTTGTTAAAGTTCGAATCCGGAAACACCGTTCAGGGCAGGCAATGAATGGAAAAAAAAAGGAGGAGTGAACGGCACCATTAAAACGGGTGCGAATAAAAACCTTCTTTACAGTTCCCGGTTGATCAGGGGCATCTCGAGAATTTTTTTCAGGTATTTTTCCTGCACCACTTTTTGCAGCGCCGCGGCATGCCGGGTATGGTGCATGTCGGTTCCCAGCGCCCCGATGATGCCCGTGTCGATCAGTTTTTCGGCAATCTTTTTGGCGTCGGGTCCGTAATAACCGGCCAGTGAATTGAGGTTGAGTTGCAGCGTAACGCCCATCTCGTAAAAGCGACGGTATTGGTCCATGTCACGGTACCAATAGGGATATCGTTCGGGATGGGCCAGAACGGGTTTGTAACCCAATACCATGGCTCTGAAAAAAACCTCGTGCACATTGTCGGGAGGATTGATGTAGGATACTTCCATCAGCAGGTATTTGTCGCCAAAAGTGAGCAATGGCTCCTCTTCCAGTTTGCGGATGAATCCGTCGTCGATGTAATATTCTGCTGCTGCTTCGATCTCAACCGGAATCTGGTTGTCCTGAAGGGCTTGCCGGACCGTTTGCAGGCCCTCGTGGATGATTTCAGGGGTGTTCCGGAAATAATCACTCATCACATGGGGCGTGGTGATCAGCTTTTTGTATCCCATGCCATGCAGGAATCGCACGAGTTCAAGACTGTCTTCAATGGTTTTGGCGCCATCGTCGATGCCCGGAATCAGGTGTGAATGCATGTCGGCATGAAGGGTGGAAAGGTCAAAGCCTTCTTCTTCTTTTACCGGTGAGGATGAAAATTTTTTAAATATAGACTTAAACATGCGCGAACGCTTTTCGGAACCACGCTACCGTTATCTCCAGGCCTTCCTGCAGCCGGTATTGCGGGTCATATCCCAGCAAATTCTTTGCCATGGAGATGTCGGCCAGGGAGTTTTTAATATCCCCTTTACGTTCCGCCGCATATTCCGGTTGCCTGCTGTTGCCTGAAATGGCCGCGATGGATTGGTAAAGGGTATTTACGGAAACGCTTTCGCCTACCGCTACATTGTAAACCTTGTTGTAAGCGGCTGAATGGGTGGTGAATAGGGCGCGAATGTTGGCCTGCACGGCATTTTCCACGAAAGTAAAATCGCGGGTCTGTTCCCCGTCGCCGTAGATTACGGCGTCTTTTCCAAACAGTAAAGCATTCATAAACAGGGGAATGGCGGCTGCATAAGGCCCGTTAGGGTCCTGGTTCGGACCGAAAACATTGAAATACCTTAATCCTATTATTTCCATCCCGTAATGCAGGGCAAAAACGGAAGCGTACAATTCGTTGGTCAGCTTGCTGACGGCATAGGGCGACAAGGGCCTTCCAAGGTTCTCTTCTTTTTTGGGAGAAGCCGTGCTGTCTCCGTAAACGGAACTGGAACTGGCATAGACCACTCTTTTAACTCCGGCGTCGCGCGCGGCCAGCATCATGTTCAGAAAACCGGTGGTGTTGGCATCGCTGGTGGCGATCGGGTTTTTAATCGACCGGGGTACGGAGCCCAATGCCGCCTGGTGCGTAAGCAGGTTCATTCCTTCACAGGCCCGGGCACAGGTGCCGGCATCCGTGATGTCGCCTTCGATGAATTCAAACTGCGGAAGCTTCAGGAAGGGTTCGAGGTTATGCCTGAATCCGTTGCTCAGGTTGTCGAGTACCCTCACTTTTGCAGCCCCGTGATGGATCAGGTATTCAACAATATTCGACCCGATGAAGCCCGCTCCCCCGCTGATCAGGATCCGGGCATCTTTGATGGAATCGTTATGGTAAACCCTGTTGTATAAATCGTTGGATGGCATAAATAGGTGAACAAAAGTAAGGGAAAAGAGGGATTATTTCTTGGTTTTAGATGAAGCCGGGTCCACGCTGCAGTGGCCGGGGTGTCGGCCTCTGACTTCAGCGTTGTTCGTATTGTTGCTGGTAATAATACTGGTATTCTCCGGAAGTGACGCCATCGACCCAATCCTGGTGACCGAGGTACCAGTCAACGGTTTTTTCCAGTCCTTCTTCAAATTGCAGGGAGGGTTGCCAACCCAGCTCCTTTTGCAATTTGCCGGAGTCAATGGCATAGCGCAGATCGTGTCCGGCCCTGTCTTTCACAAACGTGATGAGGGCGGCAGAGGTACCATCCGGACGACCCAGTTTCCGGTCCATGATTTTACAAAGGAGGCGGATGAGGTCAATGTTTTTCCATTCGTTGTGTCCGCCAATGTTATAGGTTTCTCCGTTTTTCCCCTTGTGGTAAAGCAGGTCAATGGCGCGGGCATGATCTTCCACAAAAAGCCAGTCGCGGATATTTTCCCCGTTGCCATACACCGGTACCGGCTTGTTGGTGCGGATATTGTTGATGGCCAGAGGAATTAGTTTTTCGGGAAAATGATACGAGCCGTAATTGTTGGAGCAGTTTGAAATGAGGGTGGGCAGGCCGTAGGTATCGTGGTAAGCACGTACCAGGTGATCGGAACTGGCTTTGGAGGCTGAATAGGGGGAATGCGGGTCGTAGCGGCTTTCTTCGGTAAAATAACCTTCTGTTCCGAGTGAGCCGTACACTTCATCGGTACTGATGTGATAAAAGCGCTTTCCTGAAAAGTCAGCTTTCCAGGCGTGGCGTGCTTCGTTCAGCAAATGGACGGTACCCAGCACATTGGTCATGATAAATTCCATGGGATTCGATATGCTGCGGTCCACGTGCGATTCGGCAGCCAGATGGATGATGCCATCAAAAGGAAATTCCGAAAACAGATTTTTCAGAAATCCGCTGTCGCAGATATCCCCTTTTACAAAACGGTAATTGGGAGCGTGCTCAATGTCTATCAGGTTGGCCAGGTTCCCGGCGTAGGTGAGCTTATCAAGATTGACAATGGTGTAGCCGGGGTACTTGTTCACAAAGAGGCGGACAACATGCGAGCCGATGAATCCTGCGCCTCCGGTGATGAGAATAGTTCTGGTACTCATTTTTCTCTGTTTTCTGAACCTTGCGGGATTCCTTGCCTCCTCCGCGGACGTGCTGTCATTTCATTCCGGATAGAGAACAATAAAATCCAACCATTATTTTGAACCAACCATGGTTTTTTTCTGAAGCTCCTGTTCCCAGGCCCAGGCGCTGCGGATCATGTCCTCCAGGCTGTGTTCCGCTTTCCATCCCAGTTCGCTGTTCGCGTAGGAGGTGTCGGCGTAAACTTTTTCCACATCCCCGGCGCGTCGGTCAACGCAGCTGTAATTGATTTTAATGCCCGTGCTCTTCTCAAAGGCATGAATCACCTCCAGCACCGAAAGCCCGGTGCCGGTGCCGAGGTTAAACAATTCATACTTGTTTTTACATTTCCCCTCCAGCATCCTGCGGATGGCCACTACATGCGCGCGAGCCACATCCACCACATGGATGTAGTCGCGGATGCAGCTGCCGTCGGGGGTGTTGTAGTCCTGGCCAAAAACTTTCATCCCGGGCCTCTTGCCGATCGCCGTTTGCATGACAATAGGAAACAGGTTCAGCGGTGTGCCCAGCGGATATTCTCCGATCTGGTGGCTGGCATGCGCACCCACCGGGTTAAAATAACGCAAGGAAACGATGTTCATGTTGAGCACGGCCGAAGCGTCGCGGAGTATGTCCTCGCCGATCTTTTTGGTATTGGCATAAGGACTTTGTGCCGGCTTTACCGGGGCTGCCTCATCAATGGGCAGGTAGTCGGGTTCACCGTACACCGAACAGGAGGAAGAAAAAACAAAATTCCGGATACCCTGATCCCTGCAGAGTTCAACAAGGTTGATCAGTGCTACCAGGTTGTTGCGGTAATACTCAAGGGGCTTTTCCACACTTTCGCCCACTGCTTTGAACGCGGCAAAATGAATGATGGCTTCGACGGGGTGTATGCGTAAAAATTCCTGAACCGCGCTTTTGTTGTTGAGATCAATGTTGGCAAAACCAGGCCGTACACCGGTGATCTTTTCAATGGAATCAATGACCTCCGCATGCGAATTGCTGAGGTTGTCAAGGATGACCACGTCGTAGCCTTTTTCAATCAGCTCCACCGCGGTATGTGAACCGATATAACCCGTGCCGCCGGTTACCAGTATGCTTCTTTTTTTAGTCATGGCTGCTTTTTGCTTTTGTATGCAGCGTAGGAAGGGGATTTAAATTAAAGACTCCAGTATTTGAGTTGTTTGATTTTTCCGCGCAGGATTCCCTTCAGGTCAACGATCAGCGCTTCCGGCTGAGTCATTTTCATGAAGTCGGCTTCCGTAAGTCCCATGTATTCCTTGTGGTTGACGGCGACTACAATGGCGTCGTAATCATGCCCCGGATCCGGGGTGAGTTCAAAACCGTATTCATGTTTCAGCTCATCGCTGTTGGCACGGGGATCGATCACATCCACATTCACGCCATAGGATCTGAATTCATGGATCACGTCGGTCACTTTAGAGTTGCGGATATCTTCCACATCTTCCTTAAAGGTGGCGCCCATCACCAGCACCTTGCACTTGCTGAGATCTTTGCCCATCGCGATGAGTTTCTTCACCGTTTGCTTGGCTACATAGAAACCCATCGAATCATTCACGTAACGGCCCGAATTGATGACCTGAGAGTGGTAACCGAGTTCCTGCGCTTTGTAGGTGAGGTAGTAGGGGTCCACGCCAATGCAGTGTCCGCCCACCAGCCCAGGCATGAAGCGCAGAAAATTCCATTTGGTACCGGAGGCTTCCAGTACTTCATAGGTGTTGATACCCATCTTGTTGAAAATGATGGACAGTTCATTCATGAGTGCTATGTTCACATCGCGCTGGGTGTTTTCAATGATCTTGGCGGCTTCGGCCACTTTGATGGAGGAGGCGCGAAAGACGCCGGCTTTGACCACGATTTCATACACACGTGCAATCACATCCAGCGATTCGGCATCGCAGCCCGATGCCACCTTGGTGATTTTAGTCAGCGTATGCTCTTTGTCGCCCGGATTGATCCGCTCCGGAGAGTAACCTACCTTGAAATCTTCCCTGAACCGGAGTCCTGAAATTTCTTCGAGTACAGGAATGCAGTCTTCTTCGGTGCAGCCGGGATAAACGGTGGATTCGTACACCACATAGTCGCCTTTTTTCAGCGCCTGTCCGATGGAGCGGGTGGCTCCCAGCAAGGGCTTCAGGTCGGGTAATTTGTGATCGTCGATAGGAGTGGGAACGGCGACAATGAAAAAATTAGCCTGGCGCAACACCTCGATGGAGTCGGTGAATTCAATGTCACAACCTTCAAAGGCGCTGCTATCGAGTTCGCCGCTGGGATCCGTGTTGTTCTGCATCATACGGATGCGGTCTTTGTTGATGTCGAAGCCAATCACGGATACCTTTTTGGCAAACTCCAGGGCAATGGGAAGGCCTACGTACCCAAGACCTATCACTGCTATTTTCTTTTTCTTACTGACGATGTCGTTATACATTTCCGTATCGGATTTCCGGTTTATTAAGTTTACGTAGTGCGTAAATGCGTTCAATGATGTCCACCACCTTGAGGCCTTCCAACGCGTTCGTGGTCATGATGGTTCTGCCTTTCAGCGTGTCGATCACGTTCTCAATGATGTAATGATGGTTGGCGGCCGACCCTTTGTAGGTGCCGTAATCGTTGGCGGGATTGACCGGTGGAAGTTCAGGCATGGAATACCCGTCGATGTGGCAGTATACCACTTCGTTCATGTATTGTCCTCCGATCTTCAGACTGCCCTTGCTTCCGATCACCGTGATGCTGCTTTCGAGGTTGGTGTCAAATACCGAAGTGGTGTAATTCACCGAACCCATGCCGCCATTGATGAAGCGGAAATTGACCATACCGGTATCTTCAAAGGCGGTGCTTTGATGGTGATTGAAGTCGGCGAATACACCGTGGATATCGGTGATGTCACCGAATACCCAGTACATGATGTCGATGAAGTGCGAAAACTGTGTAAAGAGCGTGCCTCCGTCGAGGTCGGAGGTTCCTTTCCAGGAACCTTTTTTATAATAGCGGTCGTCGCGGTTCCAGAAGCAGTTCAGCTGCACGAGGTAAATATCGCCCAGACGTTTATTGTCAACCACCTCTTTCAGCCATACCGAAGGTGGCGAATAACGGTTCTGCATCACCCCAAAAACTGTACGTGATACCTGCAGGGCTTTATAGATGATGCGTTCACAATCGGCTTTGGAGATGGCCATGGGCTTTTCACAGACCACATGCTTGTGATGCTCGAGTGCTTTCAGCGAATGTTCGGCATGCAGTCCGTTGGGAGTGCATACATTGACCACGTCGATACCGGGTACGGCGCGCAGCATTTCTTCCGGGCTGTTAAAAAACGGAATGTCTTCCATGCCTTTCAGGTTGATTTCCTCCGCCGGTCGAACATCGCAAAGCGCAAGCAATTCCGATTCTTCGTTTCGGCGTATCATTTCCGCATGGCGGAGTCCGATGTGTCCGCAGCCTATTACGGCGAACCTTATTTTTCTGTCCTGGTAATTGTTCATTAGGCGATTCGGCTGACTGTATGGCCACTCAATCGGTATTGCTGTCCGCTTTCGGGGCAGGTGGCCAACCCGTCCGCATCAAATTTAAGTTTGTGTCCGTACTCGCTCATCCAGCCGTTTTGACGTGCCGGGTTGCCGATCACAAGGGCGTAGTCGGGAACGTTCCTGGTTACCACCGCACCGGCCCCGATGAATGCAAAGGCTCCGATGTCGTGCCCGCACACGATGGTGGCATTGGCACCGATGGAAGCGCCGCGCTTCACCACGGTCCGCTCGTACTGATTCCGCCGGTTCACGGCACTCCTGGGGTTGGTGACATTGGTGAAAACCATACTCGGCCCCAGAAAGACATCGTCTTCGCAGATAACGCCGGTGTAGATGGAAACATTATTCTGCACTTTAACATTATTGCCCAGCACCACCCCGGGTGAGATGACGACGTTTTGTCCGATGTTGCAGTTTTCGCCGATGCGGCAGTCGGGCATGATGTGGCTGAAATGCCAGATCCTGGTTCCTTTTCCTATAGTACATCCATCGTCAATGACTGCGGTGGGGTGGGCGCTGTATTCCATTTCTTTTCTTGTACCTGCATGCCTGAGCAGGTGTTTGATCTTTTTTCCAGGGCAGGCAATTTATTCCGCCTGATCAGGGTCCGGGTGTGTTTTTCCCCCAAGCCTCCTTTTCTCTCTGAAACATCAAACACTGCACCGGGGTTCGGGGCAGTGTTGTGTGCGATCACTTCCTGGCTTCAGGTGAAGCGGTGAGCGGTTTTTCGTAGTTCTTCAGGAGGTAATTCCCTGAAATAGTCGTAGGTGTATTTTAATCCTTCTGCACGGCTCACTTTGGGTTCCCAGCCGAGCAATTGCCGGGCCTTGCTGATGTCGGGACGTCTTTGCTTCGGATCGTCCTGCGGCAGGGGTTTGGTAATCAGTTTCTGGGTGGTCCCGGTAAGTTTGATGATTTCCTCGCCGAATTCACGGATGGTGATTTCTTCGGGGTTGCCGATGTTGACCGGGTAGGGGTAATCGCTGAGGAGGAGGCGGTAAATGCCTTCGATCAGGTCACTGACATAACAGAAGGAGCGCGTTTGTGATCCGTCTCCGAAAACGGTGAGGTCTTCGCCGCGAAGGGCCTGTCCGATGAAGGCCGGCAATACGCGTCCGTCGTTCAGGCGCATTCTCGGGCCATAGGTATTGAAGATCCTGACAATTCTGGTTTCCAGCTGGTGATACGTGTGATAAGCCATGGTGATGGCCTCCTGGAATCGTTTGGCTTCGTCGTAAACCCCGCGCGGTCCGATCGGGTTTACATTTCCCCAGTAATCTTCGGTTTGCGGATGTACCGTAGGATCTCCGTAAACCTCGCTGGTGGAGGCCACCAGGATTCGGGCATTCTTCACTTTAGCAAAGCCCAGCAGGTTGTGTGTGCCGAGTGAACCCACTTTCAGTGTCTGTATCGGAATTTTCAGGTAATCAATCGGACTGGCCGGTGAGGCAAAGTGGAGGATGTAATCGATGCGTCCGGGAACATGAACGAATTTGCTTACATCGTGATGGTAAAACTCGAATTCACGGAGTTTAAAAAGATGTTCGATGTTGCGGAGATCTCCCGTAATGAGATTGTCCATTCCGACTACCTCATAGCCCTCATGGATGAACCTGTCGCAAAGATGAGAGCCCAGAAATCCGGCCGCTCCGGTGATCAATACACGTTTATCAGACATAGATGAAAATTTTTTAAAATCAGGAGAAGGCGGGGATCTGCGGGGAAACCGTTTCCCTGCCCACGCTGTTGTAATAGAAGCCCATTTCTGACATGCGCTGCAGGTCATACAGGTTGCGGCCGTCGAAAATCACTTTTTCCTTCAACGCGGATTTCATGCGTTCGAAGTCGGGCGTGCGGAACAGGGCCCACTCGGTGGCGATCAGCAGCGCGTCGGCATCCTGCAATGCTTCGTAAGGATCCTGGGCATAGGTGATCACATCGCCGATACTGCGTTTCACATTTTCCATCGCTTCCGGATCAAAGGCGCTGATGCCCGCTCCGGCGGCGAGAAGGTCGCGGATGATGTAGAGAGCCGGAGCTTCGCGAATATCATCGGTGTCGGGTTTGAAGGCAAGGCCCCAGATCGCAAATTTTTTCCCCGAAAGGTTGCCGCCGAAATACTGTTTGAGTTTCTCCACGATCACCGTTTTCTGGGTTTCATTCACCTGCATCACCGAATGAAGGATTTTGAAATCGTACTTGAAATCCTGCGATGTTTTGTACAGTGCCTGAACGTCTTTCGGAAAGCAACTTCCGCCATAACCGATGCCGGCAAAGAGGAATCGTTTTCCGATGCGTGAGTCAGAGCCGATCCCGATCCGGATGGCGTCCACATTGGCACCCACCCGCTCACAGAGATTGGCAATTTCATTCATAAAAGTGATTTTGGTGGCAAGAAAGGCGTTGGCGGCATATTTGGTGAGCTCCGCGGAGCGTTCATCCATGAAATAGATCGGGTTGCCCTGGCGTACAAAAGGCGCATAAAGATCACTCATGATCTTTTTCGCTTTTTCACTGCGGGTACCGATCACCACACGGTCGGGCTTCATGAAATCATCCACGGCAAAGCCTTCGCGGAGGAATTCCGGGTTGGAAATGACATCGAAGTGTACCGTGCAGGTCTTGGCGATGGCTTCGCGTACCTTTTCGGCGGTACCTACCGGTACCGTGCTTTTGTTGATGACGATTTTATAGTCGCGGATCAGGCGTCCGAGTTGTGCGGCTACACCCAGCACATAGCTGAGGTCGGCGGAGCCGTCTTCTCCCGGAGGAGTGGGCAGCGCCAGGAAAATAATCGTGGCGTCTTTAACGGCTTCTTCCAGGTTGGTGGTGAAAGTGAGTCGTCCCTGCTTGATATTTCTTTCGAAAAGCACATCCAGGTGCGGTTCGTAAATGGGGATGATGCTGTTGCGCATCTTTTCCACTTTGGCAGCATCAATGTCAACGCACGTAACGTGGTTGCCCATTTCTGCAAAACAGGTTCCGGTTACGAGTCCTACGTAACCTGTACCTACAACGGCAATGTTCATCTTTTCCTGGTTTTAAACAATTTGGTGATGGGCCTTTATACTTTCCAAGCGTGTTTAGGTTTCACTGTCGGTTCACAAATTCGAGTACGCCGGAAGTAATGTAGGCCAGGTCTTCGTGGGTAAGTTCGGTGTGCATCGGAAGTGAAATCACATGGCCGCACAGGGCTTCCGTAACAGGAAAATCACCCTTTTTGTAACGGGGATCCGTATACGCTTTTTGCATGTGGAGCGGCACAGGATAATAGATCATGGAGGGGATTCCCTTGCTGTCGAGGAATTCCCGGAGCGCGGTACGCGATACCCCGTTCAGCACCAGCGTGTACTGGTGAAATACATGGCTGGAATTCGGCATCCGGGCCGGGATCTTCAGCTTGCTGTGGTTGCCGAAGGCCTGGTCGTAATAGGCCGCTGCATCCTGCCGGGCCTTGCAGTATTCGTCAAGGTGACGGAGCTTGACACGCAGGATGGCCGCCTGAAGGGTGTCGAGCCTGCTGTTTACGCCGATTTCATCGTGATGGTATTGCACCGATTGACCGTGATTGGCAATCATGCGGATGCGCTCTGCCAGTGCATCGTTCTGTGTAAAAATGGCGCCGCCGTCGCCCATGCAGCCCAAATTCTTGGAGGGGAAAAAAGAAGTGGTGCCGATGGTGCCAATGGTGCCGGCCTTCAGAGTGATTCCGGTCGACAAGGTGTAATCCGCGCCGATCGCCTGTGCGGTATCCTCAATGACATAAAGGTTATGGGTATTGGCTATTTCCATGACCCTTTGCATGTTGGCGCATTGGCCAAAAAGATGCACCGGTACGATGGCCACGGTTTTGGGAGTGATCGCCCTTTCAATGGCATCGCAATCGATGGTGAAGGTGTCCGGATTGACATCCACCAATACCGGCTTAAGTTGCAGCAGAGCAATGACTTCCGCGGTGGCCACATACGTGAAACTGGCGGTAATGACTTCATCGCCGGGCTTAAAATTCAGCGCCATCATGGCGATCTGAAGAGCATCCGTACCATTGGCGCAGGGAATGACGTGTTTTACATCGAGGTATTCCTCCATCTCGCGTGCAAAATGCTTTACATCGGGCCCGTTGATATAGGCCGAAGAAACCACCACGTCGTGAATGGCTTTGTCGATTTCCGGCTGTATTTTATGGTATTGACCGAGCAGGTCTACCATGGGCATTTTTTTGAGCGTTTCCATAGGTTCTTTTTGGCAGTCCCCCTTACCTCGCCGGAGGTGGGTTTTGGAGGGCGAAGATACTACTATTTCGAGTGATCAGGGTCGCGTCTCCGACTCTGTAATTTGCCTAAATTTGCAGGCTATGATCAGGAACAGTCTTTCCGGCGGCCTTCTCGTCTTCCTTTTGCTTACCATCCCCTGTTCCGGGCTTTGGGCTCAGGCCAGTGTGAAAGATTCTGCCATTTCGATGGTGATGATCCGGCCTTCCTACGGACTTCAGGTACCTGCCGGCGATCTGGCCAAGCGTTTCGGTTTCAATCAGTCAGTGGGCATGGGCGTGTCCTACAAAAACAAAAAAGGTTGGATGATTACCGCCGAAGGGGCCTTTATTTTCGGTACCAAAATCAACGAGCCCAACCTGTTTTCTGACCTCACCACCTCCGAAGGCACCATCATCGGCTCGGATGGTCTCTACGGTGATATCCGGGTGTTTGAAAGAGGATATTATGCCACCCTCGGATTGGGAAAAATTTTTAAAGTGAAAAAGCCCAATCCCAACTGCGGTTTTATTGTGGAGGGAAGCCTGGGCTTCATCCAGCATAAAATCAAAATCCAGGATAAAAAGAATGCGGTCCCGGCCTTGCAGGGAGAATATCTGAAAGGCTATGATAAATTAACGAATGGGCTGGCTGCCAGGGAGTTTGTTGGATTTCTCTACATCGGAAACCACCGGCTGGTTAATTTCTTCGGCGGACTGGAGGCGGTCCAGGGATGGACGGCAGGCAGAAGATCCTATGATTTCAATTCCATGAAAGAGGAAACCGGAAGTCGTTTCGATATGCTGTTCGGAATACGGGTGGGTTGGGTCATTCCGCTGTTTAAGGAGGCGCCCGAAGAGTTTTACCTGTACTGAGTAGAAGTGCATGTACACCCTGAACGGATTGGCTTTGACGGAATCAACGGTGCAGGGGTTTTGTTTTTATGATATTATTGGGGAACTGGACGAATTGCGATAGGGAACAAGCGCTCGTCTGCAAAGGGTGTTGATTGAAATGACCAAACTGCTGTATGTACTTGGAATCGGATGCTATGGAATGGCCATTCATCTGGCTGCCATTTTTCATGGAAAGGCAAGGGCATGGGTACAGGGCCGGCAGCACTGGCGGCAGCACCTGAAGGAAGCAATGCCGTCCGACAAGCGGCACCGTATCTGGTTTCATTGCGCCTCCCTCGGCGAGTTCGAACAGGGTCGTCCGGTGCTGGAGCAAATCCGCAAGGAATTTCCGGGCCATTTCATCCTCCTCTCTTTCTTTTCTCCCTCCGGTTACGAGGCCAAAAAAAACGATCCGCTGGCGGACCATGTGTGTTACCTTCCGCTGGATGGTGCCAGATCGAGCCGGCAATTCGTTGAAATTGTTTCCCCTTCCCTGGTCTTCTTCGTGAAATACGAGTTCTGGTATTTTTATGGAAAATTTCTTCACGAACGTAAAATCCCCTTCTTCTGCCTGTCGGCGATTTTTCGGCCCGGCCAGATTTTCTTTAAACCCTGGGGTGTCTTTTTCAGGAAGATCCTCACGCGCTATTCACACCTTTTTGTGCAGGATCAGGCTTCGCTTGAATTGCTCTATAAAAACCGCATTCCTTCCGTTACGGTTTCGGGCGATACCCGCTTCGACAGGGTGATGGAGAACAGTCGTCGCAAGGCGGATTTTCCGCTGATTGAGCAATTTACCTCCGGGCAACTGACGCTGGTAGCGGGAAGTACCTGGCCGGAGGATGAAAAGGTGTTGGCGGCCTTGATGAAGGAGGTTCCTACACTGAAAATGATCATCGCCCCGCACGAATTGGGGGAGTCGCGGCTGCGGAAACTGGAAAGTCGCTTCGAAGGGAAAGCCCTCCGGTATTCGCAACTGGGCTCCTCGCCCGGGCAACAGGCCAGTGTGCTGATCATCGACAGCATCGGCATGTTGTCGCTGCTTTACCGCTATGGTAAGTATGCCTACCTGGGCGGTGGTTTCGGCAGTGGCATTCACAACATCCTGGAGGCCGCCGTGTATGGTAAGCCGGTGTTTTTCGGACCGCATTTCAATAAATTCAGAGAGGCCCGTGATCTGAAAGCAATGGGTGGAGGCATCCCTGTGAAAAATGCTGCAGCCCTCCTGCAGGCGTTTGACCGGCTTGAAAATGACCCGGAACAATACAGGCTGCTCTGCCAGAAGAATCAGAAATACATCGAAGACCGCAAAGGAGCGACCGAAATTCTGATGAATTACCTGCGCATCAATTTCGTTAATTTTTAAGAAAGATTCCCTGCCTTGGCTAAGTTGACCGCTGCGCCGGGTTTAGCTGATCAAACCTTGCGGCAGAGGCTGTGTGTAGTTTGTTCTTAATAAAAAATGTCCTCTAGTTTTTCCGGTAAACAAAATTGCCGTCAAGCATCGGATGCTTACCCAGCAAGGTCTCATCGCGCAGGAGCAGATAGAATCGTTTGAAAAAGATTTCAAAAAGCCAGGGTTCCGCATCCACCTCAAAGTAATTGTTGGCCTTTTCCGGGTAAATGCTCAGGCGGTGGTCGGGACAAAGTTCAAAGATGACCTGCAGGCTGTCAAAGGAGTCGCCTTCCAGCACCGCTTCCCCCTCCGGGTTGCAGAAACTGTAAGCACTGTCGCGACCTTCAAAGCCCACAAAGATGAAGTAGGAGTTGAGCAACTGGTTGATGTGCTGTACCTGGAGCGTACTTTGACGCAGGAGTCGTCTTTCCGATTTCAGCATTTTCAACGCCGTCCCCTTGTCTTCATGGGCGGTAAACGCCAGCAAGGTGTCTTTTTTTTCAGAAATCAGCATTTCCCAACGGCCGCTTCCATAACGGTCAAGCGCACCCGAAGAAAAGAAAAATTCAAAACTGGAATCAGCTTTGACATTGAACCCGGAGGCCGTTTCCATCACGCCCTCCAGGTAGTAGGACCCGCAGAGCGTGCAAGCAGGCTGTGCGTTCAGTGTGGCAGCCCGAAGCGTCAGGAGCAGGATGATGCTGCCATGCAGCAGCCGGGTTGCGTGGCTCATCGTAAGATATACATTCTGTAACTGTCCAGTTTGATCAGTACAAAGAGCAGCACGGTGAACCCCCAGAGGGAGGAGCCTCCGTAGCTGAAAAAGGGAAGCGGAATGCCAATCACGGGAGCGAGGCCGATGGCCATCCCCACATTGATCATCAGGTGGAAGAAAATAATGGACGCCACCCCATAGGCGTAAATCCTGGTGTATTGCGAACGCTGCCGCTCGGCGATGAAGACTATGCGGTAGAGCAGGGCGAGGAAGAGCAGGATGACCACGGATGTGCCGATAAAGCCCCATTCTTCACCTACCGTGCAAAAAATGAAGTCTGTACTCTGCTCGGGCACGAAGTCGTATTTGGTTTGTGTTCCCTGTAAAAAGCCCTTGCCGCTGAGTCCGCCGGAGCCAATGGCGATGAGGCTCTGGTTGACATTGTAACCGGCCCCTTTCGGGTCGCTTCTTTTTCCCAGCAGCACTTCAATACGCTCACGCTGGTGTGGCTGAAGTATTTTATGAAAAGCATAATCCACGCTGAATACCACACCGGCACTCAGGGCCGTAATGGCCAGAATGGCCATCAGGTTTTTCCTGGTCTTTCTGAGGAGGAAGTAGGCGAGAAGTCCGAGGCCCCCGATGACGCCGAGCAAAATGGTGTTGGGAACCATGAGGGCCAGAATGAACAGGACGCCGGCGAAAAATCCGAAAATAAGTACGTTTTGGGATAGCCCTTCCCGGTACAAAACGAAAATAAAGGAGATGAAAACCAGGGCCGATCCCGTGTCGTTCTGAAGCAGGACCAGCGTCATGGGAAAGAGGATGATCAGCCCGGCCGTTATTTTGGTTTTCATGTCTTCCATGCGGATGCCCAGCGAGCTCAGATATTTCGCGAGCGCCATGTTGGTGGCGAACTTGGCAAATTCCGAAGGCTGTAATTTAAAATTTCCGATTTCAATCCATGAGCGTGCTCCCTGAACATCGCGCGCGATCACAAGCACCACGAGCAGAATCAGCATCACCACCAGATAGGTGGGATAGGAGAAGGCGGCATAAAATTTTCCGTCGATCACCAGGATGGCCAGCCCGATGACCAGCGAAGTGCCGATCCATAACATCTGCCGGCCGTAATTCTGGCTCATGTCAAAGATGTTCCGGTGTTCTTCATTGTACACCGCAGCATAAATGTTGAGCCAGCCCATCAGCACAAAAACAATGTAAAGCCCCACCAGGAGCCAGTCTATGTTTTCAAATATGCTTTTCTGTTTGCGCAATTCGCTGTTTTTATCTTTTGTTCCGTCTGTTTTCGAGCAGCGCGGTAGTACCGTTCCCCCGGGCTTTCGGTTTTACCTGGCTGCTGTCTTTGATGCTGCCGGAGGGAATTTCGGGGTTCTTGTTTTCAAGTGGCAGCAGGTACCCGTTAAACATCCGCTCTTCCAGTTCATGGCGTTTGATGCTGTCATTAAAATATTTTTCCATCATCAGGCTGGCAATCGGTGCGGCCCAGGTGGCTCCGTAACCGGCATTCTCGACCATGACGGCAATGGCGATTTTTGGGTTCTCACGCGGGGCAAATGCCACAAACAAACTATGATCCTTCCCGTGCGGGTTCTGTGCCGTTCCTGTTTTTCCGCAAATGGTCACCGAATCAAACCGGGCGATACGGGCCGTGCCCGCTTCCACCACCCTTTGCATGCCGTCCTGAATGATGTCGAAGTTTTTGGCGTCCACCATGGAGTAGTGTTTCTCGGCAAGATTGCGCGTGAGATTGGCTTTGCCGCCGATCTGCTTGATGACGTGCGGTGTATAATAGAACCCTTTGTTGGCAATGATGCAAATGATGTTGGCCATCTGCATGGGATTGATGCCAAGTTCTCCCTGTCCGATTCCGAGCGAATAAATGGTGGAGGCCCGCCATCGGCCACTCCCGTAGTACTTGTCATAAAACTCCACGGAGGGGATGAGCCCCTTCAGCTCATGCGGCATGTCAACCCCTATTTTCTTTCCAATACCAAAACTCATCTGGTACTCACGCCATAGCCTATACCCTTTTTCGCTGCTTCCGTATTTTCTGTTGTCAATAAAGGTACGGAAGGTGTTGCAGAAATAGGGGTTGCAGGAATACTGAATGGCGCCTTCCAGGGCGATGGGAGGATGCGGATGGCATTTTACGCTCTTGCTGCCCACCACAAAGGAGTGTGGGAATGTGGTTCCGGTGTGAATAAGACCTTCCTGCAAGGCGGCCAGGGCATTGGTGAGTTTGAAGGTGGATCCCGGCGGATAATAGGCCTGCATGGCGCGGTTAAAGAGAGGCTTCAGGGGATCGCGGAGGAGGTAGGCGTAGTTTTTCGAACGCACGCGTCCCACCAGGAGGTTGGGGTCGTAACCCGGACTCGATATCATCGCCAGAATTTCACCGGTCTGCGGCTCGATGGCCACCAGCGACCCGACTTTGTTCTGTAATAGTTTTTCTCCATAGGCCTGCAGTTCTGCGTCCAGCGTGGCCACCAGGTTTTGTCCTGCAATGGCAATGGTATCGTAAGCACCGTTTTTATAACTGCCTTTTTCGCGGTTGAACACATCCACCATCACAATCCGGACTCCGCGACGGCCGCGCAGTTCCAGCTCATAACTTTGTTCAATGCCGCTGATGCCGATGTAATCGCCTTGCCGGTAGTAGGGATTTTTGGCAATAAGTTCGTCGTTTACCTCGCCGATATACCCCAGTACATGCGCCGCCGTGTTGTTGGGGTATTTGCGAAGGGTGCGGGGCTGAACAAAGAAACCCTGGAACTTGTAGAGTTTTTCCTGGAAGGAGGCAAAAGTTTCGGCAGATATCTGCTTCTCGAAAATACTGGCTTTCATCTTGGAAAAGGTACTGGCCTTTTTCATTTTGTCGAGGAAAGCGTCTCGGCTGAGGTCAAGCAGCCGGCAGAATTCGGCCGTATCGAGGTCTTTCACCTGTTTGGGGATGACCATCAGGTCGTACACCGCCTGGTTGTAGGCAATGATTTTCCCTTTGCGGTCGTAAATCATGCCGCGTGCCGGATAATCGGTGATGTAACGCAGTACATTGTTGGTGGCGGAAACGGAATAACTTTCGTTGATCACCTGGATATAAAAGAGCCGGATCAGGAAAATGATGACCACGGCAGTGAAAATGCTGAGTATCACGAAACGCTGGCCTGACCCCGGATTGTACATGTTTTTTCGTGTCGTTTGGTGCTGCGGATGATCCGGGTTTACCCCCCGGATTTTTCGCTTGATTCTGGTTCAGATGATGGTGAAGAGTCTGTCATTCGCACGGGTTGGTTCATCTGCTGAGTTCCCATCGGGTGCAGACGTCCGGTTTATTTCAGATCGTTCCTTTGGGTTTGGCGCTCATGTACTGGGTGATGATGACGAGCAGTAAAGTTAATATACTGCTGAGCAGAATTCGCAGGAGTGTATCAAAGAATTCGCTGAGCCGGAAAACTTCCAGGAAAAAAAGCAGGAGGTGGTGCATAAAAATGAGCAGCGAACTGTACGCCAGGTACCAGGTAAAGCCGAATTTGCGGATGGAGGGTTCAGCATCGCTTTCGTACCCGTCGCGCGGGGCAATGATTTTGAGCCAGGCCGGTCGAAGATAGGCCAGGAAGAGGCAGGCCGAAGCATGCATGCCGGGCGTGTTCTGAAACATGTCAATGCTGAGTCCGGTGATCAGCGCCACGGCCAGCAGAAGCAGGCGGGGAATCTGCACCGGAAGTGACAGCAGGAACAGCACATACAGGAAGGGGTTGATGAAGGTGCCGAGCTGAACATTGTTCAGGATGATGACCTGAACCGCCAGCAGAAGAAGGAAACGGAAGATGTGCCGCAGAATCGCCAGGATCATGGTTCCTCCTCCTTGGCTTTATTGAAGCCCTCGAGCTGTTTCTGCTCGTCCTTCATCAGGTTGTTGACAATGTATACGTGGCTCAGGTTGCTGAAACGCATCGACAACTTCACCTTGATTTTATAAAACGGAGAACCGGGCTCCACCAGCGATTCGGTGACGGTGCCGATCAGCACGCCTGCCGGGAAAATGGTGGAAAATGCCGTGGTAACCACCGTGTCACCTTTTGCGACGGGAACCGTCTTGTCGATTTCTTTCAGGTAAACGTAATTGGGATCGCCGCCTTCCCATTTGAGGGATCCGAAAAAGCCGCTTCGCAGGAGCATGGCGGAGATATTGCTTTCCTTGTGCAGCAGCGACATCACAGTGCAATAATGATCCGACACATGGTTCACGATGCCGACAATGCCGTTCGGAGCGATCACGCCCATTTCTGGGTGGATACCCTGAAGCCGGCCTTTGTTCAGCGTGATAAAATTGTTGCGGTGACGAATGGAGTTGTTGATGACTTTAGCGGTGATGTATTCGTATTGCTGGAAATGGCCGGTATCCTTGACAAGAACACGGTTGGAATCGGTTTCATAGCGGGCATCGGCGAGTTGGGCACGAAGCAGGGCATTTTCCTCGGCGAGGCTGTTGTTGTTGTCGCGCAGATGGATGTATTCCCGTACATAGTTCACACCCTCCATGGTGGTGGTCACAACCGCGTTGGTGGCATTAAAGACGCTGGCTTGCTGGTAACGGTTGTTGCGCACCAGGAGGTAAATGCAAAGCCCCTGAAGGAGAACGAAAAATAAAGTGAAGTTGTTGCGCCAAATCAGCTGGAATAATACCTTCATGATCTTGCTTTCATCAGCGCTGTTACGAAAGGGTTGCCGGCTGGGATGAAAATCCTCCCGGCCGCTTAGTGTTGGAGGAACTTGTAACGGTGAATGTTCTTGAGGGCGATGCCAGTCCCCCTCACGACCGCCCGAAGCGGATCTTCAGCTACATGCACCGGTAGTTTTGTCTTCATGGAGATGCGCCGGTCGAGTCCGCGAAGCAGGGCGCCGCCACCGGTGAGGTAGATGCCGGTACGGTAAATGTCGGCCGATAATTCAGGCGGGGTGATTTCCAGCGCCTTCAGAATGGCCTCTTCAATTTTACTGATCGACTTGTCCAGCGCATGGGCGATTTCAGGGTAACTCACGGTGATTTCTTTCGGAATACCGGTCATCAGATCACGGCCATGTACGGCAAAATCAGGAGGGGCATTGTCGAGTTCGGGAAGTGCCGAGCCTACTTCAATCTTGATCCGCTCCGCGGTGCGTTCGCCGATCAGGATGTTGTGCTGGCGGCGCATGTAATCCCAGATGTCGGTGGTAAAGCCGTCGCCCGCCACGCGGATACTCTGGTCGCAGACAATACCGCCCAGGGCGATGACCGCGATTTCGCTGGTGCCGCCGCCGATATCAATGATCATGTTGCCCATGGGCTCTTCCACGTCGATGCCGATACCGATGGCCGCCGCCATGGGTTCGTGAATCAGGTACACTTCCTTCGCACCGGCATGTTCGGCGGAGTCGCGCACTGCGCGCTTTTCCACCTCGGTAATGCCCGAAGGGATACAGATCACCATGCGCAGGGAAGGCGTGAATAAATTCTTTCCTGAACTGATCATCCGGATCATGCCCTTGATCATCTGTTCGGCCGCTTCAAAGTCGGCAATCACACCATCTTTCAGCGGTCGGACCGTTTTGATGTTTTCATGTGTTTTACCGTGCATCATCATCGCCTGTTTTCCTACTGCGATAACCCTGCCGGTGGTGCGGTCGATGGCTACGATGGAAGGTTCATCAACAACCACTTTGTCGTTGTGAATGATAAGGGTGTTTGCAGTCCCCAGATCGATGGCGATCTCCTGTGTGAGGAAATCAAAGAGTCCCATGCTTGCGCTTGCTTGTTGTGTCCTTCCTCAGGGAAGAATCGTGTGAATCAGATGGTGTGAACTGATAAGGAAGGTCCTTACAATGAATGCTGCAAGGTAATTTTATCAGGGTATGCAAAATTGGAAAGAAAAACTGAATTATGAACGCGTCAATGTTTAAAATGACGGATGCCTGTCAGCACCATCGAAAGGCCCAGACGGTTGGCTGCATCCACCGAGTCCTGGTCGCGTACCGATCCTCCCGGCTGTACCACCGCGCTGATGCCTGCGGCGTGTGCAATCTCCACACAGTCGGGAAAAGGGAAGAAAGCATCGGAAGCCATCACGGCTCCTTCGAGCGGGAACCCAAAGTGCTGCGCCTTGGCAATGGCCTGTCGCAGGGCATCCACTCTTGATGTTTGTCCGACCCCGCTGGCCAGCATCTGAGCGTTTTTCGCCAATACGATAGCGTTACTCTTGCTGTGCTTCACCAGCCGGTTGGCAAAAAGCAAATCTTCCAGTTCAGCGTTTGAAGGCTTTTTATCCGTGACACATTTCAGGTCGGCCTTTGTTTCCTGGGCCCGGTCAGGATCCTGCTCCAGCAATCCGTTGAGGATCGTCCGGTATTGTTTGCGGACGGGTGCGAATTCTTTGGTTTTGAGTATCATACGATTCTTTTTACTCTGGAGGACCTCCAGAGCCCCGGCATCGTATGCGGGCGCCAGCAACACTTCAAAAAAGAGCGCATTCATGGCTTCGGCCACGGGTAAAGTGATCACACGGTTGCTGACAAGAATGCCTCCAAAGGCGGAAACAGGATCGCCCGCCAGTGCTTTTTCCCAGGCTTTGAACAAATCAGGGTCACTGGCCATTCCGCAGGCATTGTTGTGTTTGATGATGGCAATGCTGCTTTCGTCAAAATCAGCCATCAGCGACAATGCAGCGTCCACGTCGAGCAGGTTGTTGTAACTGAGTTCTTTTCCATGCAACTGGGTAAATACCTCTTCGGGTTTTCCGTGAAAGGCAGCCTGTTGATGAGGATTTTCACCGTAACGGAGGCTACGGCTGGACCAGGAAGAGGGAATTTTGGGCGTGTCGGCTTCCAGTTGTCCAAGTTCAAACCACTGATGTATGGCACTGTCGTACCGGCTGCTGACGGCGAAGGCACGGACCGCCAGTTGTCGACGTTGCTCGAGATTTGTTTTACCGAGCTGGTTATCAATAATATCTAACAAAAAGCCGTAATCCTCCACCGACGGGATGATGAGTACATCGTTGAAATTTTTCGCGGCTCCTCGGATCAGGCTGATGCCGCCAATGTCAATCTTTTCGATGATGGCTTCGGCGCTTCCCCCTGATTTTACAGTTTCTTCAAAAGGATACAAATCAACCACCACCAGATCGATGAAGGGCAATTCATGCTTCTGCATGTCCAGACGGTGTTGTTCATCGTTCCTTTTCGCCAGGATGCCCCCGAAAACCCCCGGGTGTAGGGTCTTTACCCGTCCTCCCAGAATAGAAGGATAGCCGGTGATGTCTTCCACTGCCGTAACCTCAAGTCCCATGTTCCGGATGAAATCATAGGTTCCGCCACTTGCATATAACTGAACACCAAGGCGATGGAGGCCTTCTGCGATGCGGTCGAGACCGTCTTTGTGGTAGACGGATAAGAGGGCGGAACGAAACGGGATTTCCATGGGCTTTTGTAAAGGAAGGGGCAAAAGTAAGCAATCATTGCCTCGTAAGATTTGTTTCAGGAGGGATAAAGGATAATGAGGAAGGCTGATCCGGTGGAATTCAAAGGGAGTTTAGAGCGATGCCGGCTTGAACAGGAAAGAAAGAATGAATGAAAGAAAGGCGCGATGGGGCCAGGAGAGACCTGCTGGTTTATTTCAAGCGTTGATGAAACACCGCCGATGCGCTGTGTGATTTGTTACCTTCTGAGAAACCCGACTAAAAAGTGCCGGTGGTGCCACTTTTTCCTTTCAACCGCTTTGTGTCTTGTTCATCAGGAGGGATGCAGGGGCAGGGTCATTCTGAAAAAATTGAAGCCGGAACGGACACGGTTTGCCCGATTCATTTTTTAATGAATTTCAGGGGGTACACGGTACCTTCTTCACTGGTAAGCACCGCGTAATAGAATCCTTGCGGGAGGAATTGGATATTTACCTTGTTTGGAGGGTCGTTCTGACTGAGCACCTTCCTGCCATTTCCATGGTAGATGATGAGTTGGCGGATACCGGTGTTTCCTTCAAGGGTAATCGTTTCTTCTGCCGGATTCGGAAAGAGACGGACCACACGATCCTTTGTTTCCTCCGGAACGGTGGAAGGTCCGGTATAGGTGTAAACGGTGATCTTGTCGCTTGCCGCGCCAAAATTATTGATCAGGTAAAGGCTGGTTCCGTTCGGAGATACCGCAATATCGCGGAGTCTTCCGTTGAGTGCCTGGTCCGCACCGAAAAAGCGTTTGGGGTTTGAATCATTGGGAAGGGAAGGGGCCAGACTTTTCCCGTCGGGATTTAATTTAAACTGATAAAGCTCCTGATCGGTCTGTGCGCCGTCCTTCAGGGTGACTACCAACAGGCTTTTGGTCCATTGCGGTATGCCATTGCTGTTATAGTAAATGCCGTCGGAAGGGGCCACAGTACACCAGGTGGAGGGTGGCCCGCTGGCCGGCTGCGGCACATTGCACCAGGAGTAAAAAGCTTCAACCAGTGAATCGTTCGCAAGGAGCGGGTGAGGCACGTAGCCACTGATGTAAGCGGATTCTCCGGCGAAGTTATTGTCCGCATGATAACCCCGGACATCTTTCCATCCGTAATTCATCCCCGGAATCAGCAGGTTGATTTCGTCGTCCGTGCGGTCGCCGTGCTCAATGCTGAACAGGATGTCGTCGTCGGCATTGTACAGGAGTCCCTGTGGATTTCTGTGTCCTCTGGTGTAAAATGGGTTGCCGGGAACAGGGTTGTCCGGAGGGATGCTTCCATCCATGAAATACCGGTGTATTTTGCCGTTCAGAAATGCGGGGTCCTGTGTGAAATTGTTCGGGTTGGTGGAGGGTGGCGTGTAACAATTGGGTGCGTTGGTTTCAGAAATGCCAAGGTCGCCGGCGGCGAAGAAAAGGTAGTAGTTTGAATTTCGATGGACCGCCAGTAAGCGACCGCCGAAGTGATCGTAGCCATTGGGCAGGTTGACCACAATGTCACTGTCGCCGCTGACCATTTCATTCTGTGGATCCCAGCTGAGTCGTTTGATTTTGAATTTGGTGGCCGGAACGTTGACGGTGCCCTGGTTATAGGAGTAAACGAAGTAGATGTAGTTGAACCCTGCCGTTCCGAACGCCGGATGCAGGGCCAGACCCAGCGTGCCCTGGCCGATATCCGGCTGATGACAGGCCTGCAATTGTTCGAGTGGAGATCCGCTGAAATAGTCGGGCGCAGTAAAAACCACCGTTTTGTTTCCATTGAGCGGGTCTACCCGCACTACCGTGCCTCCTGATTCGGTGAGCCATAAATAATTGTCAGGTCCATAGAGGATTTCCCAGGGCGTGGTAAGCGGGGTGGGGAGTTCTGTCCTGCTGAAATTTTGGGCAAGGCAAAAATGACTGAAGATTATTCCGGTCGTAAACAGGAAGGCCTGTAGGTGATTTTTCATTTTAAAAGCGTAGGTGCATCGTAAAGGTAAACCTTTTTGTTTACGAGGTTGAATTTATGCGTCCCGCCCATCTGAGCCAGGCGATCTTTTTTAAAATCTGCGATCCGCTAAGCCGGCGATGTCTTTTAGACGAGTCGCCTGTGCTTTTTTCCGGCCACGTCAAACCGTTTGTTCCGATGTGATAACTCAGTATGCCTGTTGACTTATGTCATATCCAAAGCAAGGTATACCTTTTATTTTCGGTGGCTAAATTCCAGATTATGCCACTCTACCGTCAAATGGGTATCATCCCGCCGAAGCGCCACATTGTGTTTCGCCAACCCAACGGGAAACTTTACCACGAGGAATTGTTCGGCACCGAGGGCTTCTCGGGAATGTCCTCGCTGGTGTATCACCTCCATCCACCCACACAGGTGAAAGAGCGGGGTGAAGCCTATTCCGTCCGACCCAAAATTGCCATCGAAGACAACCTTCAGGCCCGCTCTTACCTCGGTTTCGACTTGCCGGCCAAGGATGATTACCTCGAAAGCCGTACCGTTTTATTTCTGAATGCCGACATGACCATCGGGATCGCCGCTCCGCGAAAGAGTATGGAGGATTATTTTTATAAAAATGCCGATGCGGATGAACTGATTTTTATTCATCGCGGCTCCGGAACATTGCGTACCATGTACGGTTCCATCGGTTTCGGGTATGGCGATTACCTGGTGATTCCGCGCGGAACCGTTTACCAGATGCGTTTTGATTCAGACGACAACCGCCTGCAGATTACCGAGTCCTACAGCCCTGTTGAAACACCCGCCCGCTACCGCAATGAATACGGTCAGTTCCTGGAGCACTCACCGTTTTGTGAGCGTGATTTCAGACTTCCCCAAAACCTCGAAACACACGATGAAACCGGCGATTTCCTGCTGAAGATTAAAAAGCGTGGTCTGATCTATCCGTATGTGTACCATACGCATCCTTTTGATGTGGTGGGCTGGGACGGTTGCTCCTATCCGTATGCCATGTCAATTTTTAATTTTGAGCCGATCACCGGGCGCATTCACATGCCCCCTCCGATCCATCAGCATTTTCAGGGAAAGAACTTTGTGATCTGTTCTTTTGTTCCCCGCCTGTATGATTACCACCCCCAGGCGATCCCGGCTCCTTATCACCACAGCAACATCGACAGCGATGAAATTCTGTATTATGTAGATGGCGATTTCATGAGTCGCAACGACATTCAGCAGGGGCAATTTACGCTGCATCCGGGCGGCCTGCCCCATGGTCCGCACCCCGGAGCCATCGAGCGGAGCATTGGAAAAAAGGAAACCAACGAACTCGCTGTGATGATTGACCCCTTCAACCCGGTCATGATTACCGAAGACGCACTCCGTCTTGAAATCGGCGATTATTATCACAGCTGGATCAAGGCAAACGGACAGGGTGTGGGTGCAAAAGTTCCTGCATGAGGGGGTAAGAAAAGTTTAAAATACACCCATTAGGATCCACATGCATGGAGGGATGAAGGCACCAGGCCTTCTCACAGCGTTTACCCGGACTTTTTCTTTTTTCATGCGTACAGGATCAAGAGTACATGAATTTATAGAAAGTATATACACCGCTAATTATGAATGGACATGGATAATCTCACCGAAGTAAAAAACTACCGGTATTCAGGAGAAAAGATCTTCGACAAAGCACAGGATTTTCTCCCCATCAACGGAACAGATTACGTTGAACTCTATGTTGGCAATGCCAAGCAGGCCGCTCATTTTTATAAAACCGCACTGGGGTTTCAGGAGCTGGCCTATGCAGGCCTCGAAACCGGTTTGCGCGACCGCACTTCTTATGTTCTGCAGCAGGGTAAAATCCGCATCGTCCTTACTTCACCCTTCGATCCGGATTCTGATATGGCGCACCATATCCGTCGGCACGGGGATGGTGTAAAGGTCATCGCCCTTTGGGTGGAGGATGCCTACGACGCGTTTGAGCAAACCACGAAGCGGGGGGCAAAGGCCTTTCTTCAGCCTGAAACCATCAGGGATCATTCCGGGGAAATCCGGCGTTCGGGAATCCACACGTATGGTGATACAGTTCATATTTTCATTGAAAGGAAAAATTACAAGGGTTTGTTTTTACCCGGCTATGAGAAATGGGAAACGGAATACCGGCCGGAGCCGGTTGGTCTTAAATACATCGACCATATGGTGGGCAATGTGGAGTTGGGCGCCATGAACCAATGGGCGGGCTTTTACCATGAAGTGATGGGCTTTGCCAACCTGATCACCTTCGATGACAAGGATATCAGCACGGAATACACCGCGCTCATGAGTAAAGTGATGAGTAACGGAAACGGATATATAAAATTTCCGATCAATGAACCAGCCGAAGGGAAGAAGAAATCACAGATCGAAGAGTACCTGGATTTCTACAAGGGACCCGGCTGTCAGCATATCGCCGTGGCTACCGATAACATTGTGTTTACAATCTCTGAAATGCGTCGCCGCGGGATAGAGTTCCTTTATGTCCCGGGCTCTTATTACGATACCGTGCGGGAGCGGGTGGGCATCATAGAGGAAGATCTCGACGAACTCAAAAAATGGGGCATCATGGTCGACCGTGATGAAGAAGGCTATCTGCTTCAGATTTTTACCAAGCCCATCGAGGACCGGCCTACCCTCTTTCTTGAGATTATACAGCGCAAAGGCGCAAAGTCTTTCGGCAAAGGCAATTTCAAAGCCCTCTTTGAATCCATCGAAGCCGAGCAGGCGCGCCGGGGAACCTTGTAGGGTTATCGGTTTACGACCATAAAAAAAGCCCCTGCAGAGGGGCTTTTTTTATGGTCGTTACTGAGGCGAAAGAATGCCGCTGAGGGTTCCGGCCTGCAGTTGGTGAAGTTCACTTATTGAACATCCGTGGTGTTCCGGATTTGCAGCTGCGCATTGGTGTTGGGTGGGGTTACGGTACCGTTATAATCGGTGAGGATGCCGGTAATGCTGACTACGCCCGTAGCTACGGCAGCACCCGCAAAGGTGGCGCCGGAAGCCGTATACAGAGTCATCGTACCCGTAGCATCGGTGATTTGCAGTGACCCGGCATAGGTGGCTGCACCGCTGATGCTGGCATTGTTGATTTTAAGCAGTGACGATTCCCAGCTGTCGTTAGACGCCATATTGGCCAGCACCTGGCTTACGGTGACCACTTGCGGACTCACCGTTTTTCCCGTTGCCAGTACGGTGGCATTGGCCAGCGGAACATTGGGGGTGCTCGTACCTACCTGCAACAGTCCGCTGAATTCGCCCAGACTTTGTCCGGCGATGTTGATGTACAGCGAATCGCCGAGGTTGAAACTGTGGTTGGCGGCAAAGCGCACACAAATGCCGCCTGTGGCATCCTGGATGAACAGGTTGCGTCCGTTCAGGTTGGAAGTGCTGCGGTCGCTGGTAACCACCCCTAAAATATAAACATTGCCGTTGATAGGGATGGTGGTACCTGAATAGAGACCACGCACCGCGCTGATGCTGATGAGGGTGGCAGGTCCGCCGGCACCGTTGCAGCGCAGGCTGTCCATGACCACATCCGTGGTGTCGCGGATGATGAGTTGCAGGTCGCTGTTGTAAACGGAGAAGATGCCTTTGATGCTTCCTTTGCCGGTGGGAGTAAGTTTGGTGGCAAAACTGGAGTAGCCGCTGCTTCTGACAATGATGGAGCCACCGTTGCAGTCATTTACGATGCGGTTCACGGATTGGAGCAATACGGCGTCAGCATAGGGCTGCGCGGTATCGGCCGGATCAAATTCGCAGTCTTCAATTTCAATGAGTCTGTTTTGCCATTTGTCGGTATTGCTCAGTTCGAGGATGGTCACCACACTGGGCTGGGGATTGAGATTGTAAACGCCTCCGATCAGGTGCTCATCAACCAGGCTGAGGGGAATAGGCGCCGCCTCCGGGGAAGTGCCGGTGTTGTCAATGTACCCACCCAGTTGAATCAATCCGCCGTAATCACCCATCACCAGTCCTTTCAGTTTTACGAACACACGACGGCCGACGGGGTATTCGGTGTGAAACTCTGATTGATCAAGACGGATGGAGATGCCCGCCGTATTGTCTTCGATCACCATCGTTTTATAAAAATTACCGGACTTGTCATCGGCAGTCACCGTTCCGGAAATCACCCAGTTGGAATCGATGGTGATGATTTTGTTGAAACTGATGATGCTGTCGCGGTACATGCGTTTCAAAGAATCGATGCTCATGTTCACCGTAAGATTGGGATCGGCGCCATTCCGCGGCGGCTCGTCGAAGTCGTCTTCGCGGCAGGATACAAAGTGAATGCCGGTAAAGGCTACCAGGGCCATTACCAGGATGTTTTTTTGGAATCGTAGGAAGGGATGCATTATGTGTTGGGATGTTTTGTTACATTAATTGAAACGAACAATGATGGAGGCAAAATAGGTACGGCCAAAACCGTAGTAGTAGCGGGGAGGGAATTTGTTGGGATTCTTTTCCGCGTAATCGAAACGCAGCTGTTCGAAACCGGTGAGCATCATGTCCTGATTGTCGAGAATGTTGGAGACACCCAGGTTGAGGACGAGAAAGGTATTGCGGCGGAAACCGTTCACGAAGTCACTTACCCGCCACGATTTTGTTCCGAAGAAATCAAGCGTGAACTGACCGTCGGCTTTTTGCTGGTCTATGATGGACTCGCGGAGATTTCCATCCCCCAGCAGATCCACACCGCCCACGGTTCTGCGGGCCGGGTTGAAATCAACGTAGTTGTTGCTGAAGTAATTGGCGGAAAGGTTCACCATCCAGAATTTTTTGGAGCGGTACATCACCCCGGCCATGAAGGCGTTTTGTGGTCCGTTGGCGACAAAGAAATTTTTGGAATAAATAATTTCATTTTCGGCCAGGACCGTCGCATTGTTGTCCTGCGTGATCACTGCGTTCATCCGGTCGGTATAGTAGTATTGTCCGACAGCGGCTGCGAAACTAGAACTCCAGCCTTGCCCCAGCGTCAGCTCGGTACCAAACTCAAGGCCCACATGCCGGCGGTCCATGTTGCTGAGTGAGTAATTGACGAAGGTGCGGAAGTCCTCGTGCCAGAAATTCACCGTATTGTACCCGTCGTTGAGTTGAGTGTAATACAAGCTGGCCCTGATTTTTGCCCTGGGCGCACGAAGCATGTAGCCGCCTTCGAACGAGGTGATTTTTTCCTTCTCCAGGTTCGCCACCGCGTCATTTCTGGTACGGGGTGAAACGTACACATTTTCAAACAAAGGGGCACGGGTTTCATAGGCGCCGTTCAGGAAAAGATAATTCCGGCCGTTGATTTTGTAAGTAGCACCGCCTTTTATACCAAAGGTGTTAAAATGCTCTTTCTTCGAATCGCCGAAGGAGTTGTTGGCGAAAATTCCGTTTCTGAATTTACCGGTGCGGAAAAACTCGGTGGATGCCACATGAAAGGCCGCGAAGAAATCCACACGACTGAATTTGAATTGTCCCTGCGCCCAGGCCATGCTCCTGGTCACCGTGCTTACATAATTGTAGCCGAAACGGTCACCCTCGTGCAAAATACGGTTCGGGGTTTCCAGGTTGTTTTGCAGCGCTTCACTCGAATCCGGGAAATCCTGCTCGGCCCATTGGTTGAGGTCCACGTAAAATTCACCGCCCAGGAGGTCGTTGACGCGCTTGTAGTTCTCGGATTCCTGGAACTGGTAGTTGTAACCGCTGTTGAGGGTGAAATGATCGCTGATGACATGGTTGTAATTCATGGCGAAGGAAACACGCTTGTTGTCGGTAACGCGCTCTTCGATGATGTAACGGGAGCGTCTGCCCGAAATCGTATTGCCGGCAATGCCGTTGGCGTCCTGAACCGTTTCAAAGGAATTGCGGTTGACATTGTAAATGTTTTCCCAGTTTACCTGGCGGTAGGCTTCGTTGTTGCGCCAGAGCGCCTCGGCCTGATCACGGAGTGCAGGGTCATTGATGTAGGAGGGAAGGCGGCGGTAAAAATCAGGGCGGGGATCCGTGGCATTGAACCAGTCGAAGCCGCTCAGGCTGGTGCTGCCGTATTGGTAGCCCAGGGAGGTTTCGAGTTCGGAACGGGAGTTGATTTTCCACTCGTGACTGAGGATGGTCAACGGCTGTTGCTGTCTGCCGATCCTGGCGTTGCGTACCTTTCCGTTCTGGTAGCCCCAGTTGGGATTGTAGTAATTGCTTCCGGCAAGATCATAGGCTTCCTGGATGGCGGGATTGGCACGTCCGTTCATCGTATTGGCGCCCATGTGGGTGAGACTGAGTGAATGCCGCGTGCCAAATCGTTTTTCGACGGAAGCAAACCATGACCAACCGTCGGTAAAGGTGCCCGGTACATAACCTTCATCTCCCCAGCGGCGCGACACCGATGCGGCAAAGGCCCAGCCGCCGTTGAGTAAACCGGTACCGTAGGACGCCATGAGGCGGTTGTTGTAGGTGCGGTTGGAATTGGCGTAGCTAAGGGCAAACTGCTTGCGTTGACGGGAGGCTCTGGCATCAATGCTGAAGGATCCGTCAAGACTGCCGTAACTGTAATTGGAGGCGCTGAGTCCATAGGTGCTCTCGCGGCTGCGGGTCACGTCATTCAGACCGGCCCAGGTTCCGAAAAGAGTACGGCTGCTGCTGAGGTCTTCCACCGGAATGCCGTTCATCAGGGTCATGTTCTCGTTATCGTATCCTCGGTTGCGGAAACGGGCGGCGCTGAAATTGAATGCTGCGGCCGCGGCAAAGGGGTCGCGTCCCGCGGTGAGTACCCCGGCCACACTTTGCGAGGAGGATTCGCGCAAGTCGGTCTCGCTCATGGTCACCGTAGGCAGATTTTCCTGTAGCTGCAAAGGAGAGTTGTCGATGATCTGGGCCCCCAGAGTGCCGGCATCCGTAACGGCTGAATTTACTTCAATGCTTTTGCTGATCACTTCGTAATTTTCAGCCTGTACTTCCAGGGTGTAGGAGCCGTAGGGTACGTTTTTAATTTCGAAGTCGCCCAGGCTTCCGCTTTGGGCACTGAAGGTGGAACTTCCCCGAAGGATAACCCGTACATCCGTCAGCGGTGTTCGGGTATCGTTGTCGAGCAAAAGCCCTTTTACCGTGGAATTTTGGGAGAAACTGAGTGCAGGCAGAAGAAAAAGTAGCCAAAGCAAGGCTGATCGTAAATGCATAAGGATTTTCTATTGATGAGGGAGGGCAAAAGTAAGGAATACCTCGATCAGGTGCCTGGCTTTTGACAGGGAATCGTGTAATGATATCATTAAATCACGGACCTGGCTTCCGGCTCAAAAGGCTTTTCTTAGCTTTGCGTCCTTCCTATTCTTATGAAAAATACCAGATTATTTCTTGCGCTTGGCTTCCTTTTTCTGTTCATCAGCCCGGTGCTCCAGGCCCAGGAGAAACAATTCTCGGTTGGCCTGATCGGATTTTATAACCTTGAAAATCTGTTTGATACGATAAATCAGCCCGAGGTGAACGATGAGGAGTTTACCCCTCAGGGTGCCAACCTGTATACAGCGGAAGTCTATCTTGATAAATTGGGGAAGCTGGAGGAGGTCCTGAGCCAGATCGGAACCGACATGAGCCCCGATGGCCTGTCGGTTTTGGGTGTGGCCGAAATTGAAAATGCAAGTGTGTTGCAGGATCTGGCGCACCAGCCCAGGTTGAAAAGTCGTAATTACCAGTATGTTCACTACAATAGTCCGGATGAGCGGGGCATCGATGTGGCGCTGATGTATAACCCGAAGTACTTCAGGGTACTCTCGTCTTCCAGCCTCCGCGTGCCTCTTCAGAACAGTGACGGTACGCCGCGTTTTACCCGGGATGTGTTGTACGTGTACGGATTATACCTCGGGGAGCCGATGCACTTTTTTGTGAACCACTGGCCATCACGCCGTGGCGGGGAGGAGGCATCCGCTCCGGGCCGGGCCCTGGCCGCCCAGGTGGCGAAGAATGTGATCGATTCCATCATGAAGGTGAATCCGGATGCCAAAGTGGTGCTGATGGGTGACCTAAACGACGACCCGGTGAGTCCTTCCGTGACAAAGGTCTTGGGTGCCACCGGCAATAAGGATAAGGTCAGGAGAAGCGGACTCTATAATCCCTGGGTGGATTATTACAAGGAAGGAATCGGTACCCTGGCTTACAATGATGCCTGGAACCTCTTTGACCAGATCATTGTTTCCGAAGCCTTGCTGCCGAAGGAGCAGACTGGTTTTTTTCTTCAGAAAGCGCTTATTTTCCGCCGCGAATTTATGGTTCAGAATTCCGGTCGTTACAAAGGATATCCAAAACGAACCTTTGACTTCAGCGTCTACATCGGTGGGTATTCCGATCACTTCCCCACCTATCTCGTGCTTCTGAAGGAAAAAAAGAAGTAAGGGATTTTATACTGCTCACTACTTAAGTCTACAATGGAACTTATTCTGGTCCGGCATGCCAAGTCACTGCACAACGACTATGTGGAGCAGGACATAGAACGTCATTTGTGCGACCGGGGCTATCACGATGCAGCGGTCTCCTCCGGCTGGTGCAGCTCAAAAAAAATAGTTCCGGATCTGATGCTTAGCAGCCCGGCCATTCGCGCCTTTTCTACAGCATTGATTTTCGCAAACCGCCTGGGCTACGCATCCGATGCCATTCGCCTGGAGGCCGCCATTTACGAGGCCTCTGTCCGGAATTTAGTGTATGTGCTGGATGGAATTCCCGAAGGCACCAAAACCTGCATGCTTTTCGGACATAACCCCGGTTTTACCGAATTACTGAATTACCTTTGTGGCCCCGTCTGTTCGCAATTGCCCACAGCTGCCGTCGCCAGAATTACCCTCAGGCGCAGCCCCGGTGGGAAGATAGAGCCGGCCCGGTCGGAATTGCTGGATTTATTTTCCGGGCACAAGCCTTTCTGACTTAACACAACGTTATCTTTACGTTAAGCCCCTGTGTTCCGGCCACTCTGCTTGGAACATTTTAAGATATTTGGAAAGTTAAAAATCGCTTAAACTTGCAGGAACCTGTAATCACCATGGATAAAAAGTACCGGAAAGAACTGGAACAGCGTTTGTCGCTCCTCATTGTAGAATTTCTGAAGAAGAGCAATGGCAAAGCAACGGAGGAGATCAGTAAAGTCATTAAGTCTGCTTCAAAGGATATCGCAAAGAAATTTGTTAAAAAAAGCGAATCGCTGAAAGCGGCATCGGCCAGTCAAAAACCGCTGACGAAGCCCGCCGGAGTGGCGCTTCCATCCGATAAGAAGCCCGGGAAATTGCAGGTGAAGAAAGCCGTGAAAAAGCTTGCAGGGAAAGCGGTGAAAAAAGTAGCCGGGAAGTCTGCAAAGAAATAGCCGGGTGCGGGTATGAAGAATCAGAAAGTGTTGCTGGTCAACCGCGATATCAGCTGGCTGGCCTTCAACGACCGTGTCTTGCAGGAGGCCAATGACAAAACGGTGCCACTTCTGGAACGATTGAAGTTTCTGGGGATCGTTTCCAGCAACCGCGATGAGTTTTTCCAGGTACGTGTGGCCACCATCAAGCGGATGATCCGCCTTGGTAAAAGGGGGGAGCAGATACTGGGTGAAGATCCCGTTTTACTGCTGGAGCGCATTCAGCGCATCATCATCCGGCAGCAGGAGTATTTTGATAAAAGTTATGACAAACTGCTGCGTGAACTGACGCTGCAGGGCATCTTCATCCTGAACGAAAAGCAACTCAACCGTGAACAGGGCGCTTTTGTAATGCAGTACTTTCGGGAACAGGTGCTGCCGGCCCTGGTGCCCGTCCTGCTCGATAATGTTAAGAGTTTTCCCTACCTGCGGGATAAGAGCATTTATTTTATGGTGGTGATGCAGCGTAAGGAAGGGAAGCCACGCTATGCCCTGGTGGAGATTCCCACCGATGTGTTGCCCCGGTTCATTGTATTGCCTACGCAGAACAAGTACATTATCCTTCTCGACGATGTGATCCGCTATTGCCTCGATGAACTGTTTTTTAATTTCGAGTATGATCACATCAGCGCCTATACGATAAAGCTGACGCGCGATGCCGAACTGGATATTGAACAGGATGTGACCAAGAGCCTGGTAAAGAAGGTGGCGGAAAGCATCAAACGCAGAAGCAAGGGGCAGCCGACCCGGCTCATCTACGACGAGGAGTTGCCCGGTCATGCCGTGAGTTACCTCATGCGACGTATCCGGTTCAGCAAGGAAGATCAGCCGATCCCCGCTGCGCGGTACCACAATTTTGTGGACTTCATGAAGTTTCCTTCATTGAATAAAAACGAACTGCGGTCCAAAAATCCACCTCCGCTTTCTCATCCCGATCTGAAACCGGGCAGCAGCGTACTCAAGGTGATCCGCGCAAAGGATATTTTGTTGAGTTTCCCTTACCAGAGCTATCATCACATTATTGATGTGTTGCGCGAAGCGTCCATCGATCCAAAGGTGAAAAGCATTGAAATCACCTTGTACCGTCTGGCCCGGAACTCACACGTGGTGAATGCCCTCATCAATGCCATCCGGAACGGCAAGCAGGTCACCGCCGTCGTGGAACTGCAGGCCCGCTTTGACGAAGAGAACAACATTAAGTGGGCCAACCGTCTGAACGAAGAAGGTGCAAAAATTATTTACGGGGTACCCGGATTGAAGATGCACAGCAAGTTATTTCTTATCCGGCGCACCGAGCAGGGCAAGGAAATGCTGTACGCGCACATCGGAACCGGGAATTTCAATGAGGAAACTGCGAAACTGTATTGCGATCACAGCCTGCTGACCACCGATAAAAGAATCACCGAAGAGGTCATGCGCGTTTTTCAGTTTTATCACGACAATTATAAAACCGGCACCTACAAACACCTGATCGTTTCTCCCTTCTTTACCCGGAAAAAATTCCTTCAGTTTATTCAGAAGGAGGTAGACCATGCACTCGAGGGGAAGGAAGCCTGGATTTTCCTGAAGATGAACAGCCTTACCGATCCGGAGATGATCCGGAAGCTGTATGAAGCAAGTGCGGCGGGCGTGAAAATCAGGATGATCATCCGGGGTATCTGCTCCCTGGTGCCGGGCGTGGAGGGCATCAGCGAAAACATCGAGGTGATCAGCATTGTGGATAAATACCTCGAGCATGCCCGGGTATTTGTATTTGCCAACAACGGTGATCCGCGGTATTATATTTCATCCTTCGACTGGATGCCCCGGAACATAGATTTCCGGTCGGAAGTGGGTGTGCCGGTGTATGATCCTGCCATCCGGCAGCAGCTCCAACACATGCTTGACCTCCAGTGGATGGACAATTGCAAAGCCAGGGTAATCAACGTGCAGCAGGACAATCAATACCGGCGCACGCGTTCAAGAACCAAAACCAGGGCTCAGGAAGCCATCTACCAGTATCTGGCAAAAAACACATCGGGTGAATAAATTTTTGTGGTTTTACCGGGAAATACGGTGAAAAAGAAATTTGTCAGCCTTGCTAATTACGCTTAAATTCGACACCAGCCCCCCTCGCATACCATGCGCTTCGCTTCCATCGATATAGGTTCCAATGCAGTCCGGCTGCTCTTGTGCAATGTGTACGAAGAGGGACCGGAGCCGGTGTTTAAGAAGGCCGAACTGGTGCGTATGCCGATTCGTCTGGGTGAAGATGCCTTCCGTTTTGGAAGAATATCGGAGGAGAAAAAGGACAAACTGGCCAAGACGATGAAGGCTTTCAGCCTGCTCATCGATGTTTTTGGCGCCATCGACTATCGTGCCTGCGCGACGGCCGCCATGCGTGAAGCGGGTAACAGCCAGGAAGTGTTGCGTTACGTAAAGCAGCAGAGCGGAATTGAAATAGAAATCATAGATGGGAAAACAGAGGCGCAGATCATTTATTCAAACCATATTGCCGAACACCTCGAACACGACCAGTCGTACCTGTACATCGATGTGGGCGGCGGAAGTACTGAACTGACTTTGTTTACCGAGGGCCATATTGCGGCATCGCAATCCTTTAATATCGGTACCATCCGTCTCTTACACGACCAGGTGAGTAAAGAAACCTGGAACAATTTCAAGGATTGGATCAGGGAGAAGGCTGAGGGTCATCATCCGCTCACCGCCATTGGCTCGGGAGGAAACATCAACAAGGTGTTTAAAATGGCCGATCGTAAAGAGAACAAGCCGCTGCTCATTTCAAAAATCCAGGAAACCTACTATTTCTTAAAAGAATTCACTGTAGAGGAACGCATCACCATTCTGGGGCTCAACCCCGATCGTGCGGATGTAATCGTACCGGCGGTGAAGATTTTTTTAACGGCCATGAAAACCGCCGGCATCGAAAAGATTATTGTGCCGCAGATCGGTTTGTCCGATGGAATCGTTCACCTGCTTTACGAAAAACACAAAAGTGCGGCCCAATTGCGTTAGACAGGTCGTGTCGCTGCGTGGAGAGTTGTCACCCCGATTTAATTAAGTAAACATCATCGGGCCGGTGTGAGTCTTGTACAGGATGTCCGGAGTAAATCCGCTTGAAGATCCGGAACCTGTTTCTAATCACTCCGTCAATTTCACCTCCATCAAGGGATGAATGAAATATTTATGACGGGAGTGCATTTCATAGCATTCAAAATTTTTCCGGAGTTTATGTCCCTTCACAAAATGCTGTCCGTTTTTTAAAGAGAAGGAGGCATTGAAAGGTACTTCTTCCAGGTGCATCCAGTCGCCGGCATTCAGGTCATAGCGCTTTAATGCTTTCATTAACTCCACATCGCCGCAGCTGGTGGCCGCGGGATTGCGCAGGTAACGGCTCACCGCAAGGGCTACATCTTCCGGGAAAATTTTTCTGTCCAGAAAATTTTGCATGTGATACCGGAATTCGGCTTTCCATTCATGGCCGTGCGGCGCCGCGTAACAGCCATGCTTTAAAAAGCAGGTCAGGTGGGCCACTTCATGGGTGAAGGTGAGGAGGAAAGCAAAAGGATTGAGGTCATGATTGATGGTGATGGTATGGCTCTTGCCTTCGTGGGGAGGGTGATAGTCACCGCACTTGGATTGCCGGCTTTTTTTTATACGAACCCGAATCCTGTATTGACGGATCCAGTCAAAGCAGGTGTCCACGGCATCGCCGGGCACATATCTGCCCAGTGCCTTACGCAAATCTTCTCCTGTTACTGGCTGCGCCATTTCTTCTGTGCAAATTTAAAAAAATCAGTTCGCCGGCCCGATGCCGGCCCTGCCGTTATACACAAACCTGTCCTGTTAATAAAGTATGTATTTTGTCAGCTTCCCATTCGGTTCAGGAGCCTGACAGGGACAGACGGGCTATACTTCCGAACTGTGCGGGAAATGAAATACCGATCCTAACTCAACACCTGATAGGCAAGAAAACTGCTGATCCAGGCCAGGGCAGAAAAATACGCGAACTGTATCAAGGGCCATTTCCAACTCCCGGTTTCACGCCGCACCACCGCCATGGTACTCATGCATTGCATCGCGAAGGCATAAAACAGCATCAGCGACCAGCCCACGGCTGCCGTGTAACGTGGACCTCCGGTATCCGGATTGATTTCGTATTTCATTTTATCCTTTACCGTCATGGCGTCCGCGTCACTTTGTCCGACACTGTAAATGGTACTCATGGTGCCTACAAACACTTCACGGGCGGCAAAGGAAGTGACCAGGGCGATACCGATTTTCCAGTCGAAACCCAGGGGGCGGATGGCCGGTTCCAGTAAATGGCCGAGTTTGCCGGCGTAAGATGCCTCCAGCATTTCAGATTGCAGCACATAGTTTTCGGGACTTTCCCCCATCCCCTGCGTACTCATTTCAATGGATTTTTTTTCCAGTTGCGCATAGTGGTCACCGGGGCCGCGTGAGGACAGAAACCAGAGTACGATGCTGATGGCGACAATGATTTTACCGGCATCGAAAAGGAAAATCCGGACTTTTTCGGCAATGGCATACAGTACATTGTTCCAGCGGGGCATACGGTACACCGGAATCTCCATGATGAAATAGGCTTTTTCCTTCACCTTCACGAAGTTTTTAAAAAGTGCGGCCGAGGCGATGGCCGCAAGAAATCCGATCAGGTACAAGGACATCATCACGAGTCCCTGTAATCCGATGAAGCCGAACACCATTTTCTGAGGTACCACCAGAGCGATCAGCAGGGTGTAAACCGGAAGCCGGGCCGAACAGCTCATCAGGGGTGTAACGAAGATGGTGATGAGGCGTTCACGCCAGCTGCCGATGGTTCGGGTGCTGAGAATGGCCGGTACCGCACAGGCGGCGCCGCTCATCAGAGGGATGACGGATCTGCCGTTCAGTCCGAACTTGCGCATCAGCTTATCCATCAGGAAACTAACGCGGGCCATATACCCCGTATCCTCCAGGATGGCAATGAACATAAAAAGCAGCGCAATCTGCGGAATGAAAATGATGATGCCTCCCACCCCGGCAAGCACCCCGTCCACGAGGAGATCATTGAGCATACCCTGGGGTAGTGCGTTGCGGGCCTTATCGCTCAGCTGGGTAAAGGTTTCATCGATAAAATTCATTGGGAATTCGGCCAGGCTGAAAATGGTCTGAAAAATCAGAAAGAGGACCGTCAGGAAAAAGATATAACCCCAGAAACGGTGCATCATTAAGCGGTCGATCCGCTGGGTGATGGAAGGACGTTTGTTTTTTTCTCCCTGCGAAACAGCGCTGTTCATGACATCCTGGATGACTTTGTAGCGCTCCAGGGTTTCATACGACTGCATCTTCACCAGGTCGGTTTCGTTTTCGCTGATGATCCCTTTCGCTTTTAATTTCAGATAACCGGGATAATGGAATTCATCAAGGGCATCTGCATGGTGAGCGATCTGCAGCGCGGCGTAATTGCTTCTGAGATTCAGCGCCTCGCTCAGGCCCTTGAGTAATTTCGGTGCCAGCGGCGCTGTATCAAAAATATCCTTCTCCGGTACAGGGATGCTGGCGACGAGTACCTGCTTGAGTTCCTCCATTCCTTCCTCACTCCGTCCATTGATGGGGATTACGCGAACACCCAGCCTGCGTTCCATTTCGTCCACCTGGATCACGATGTTTTCCTTTTTTACAAGGTCCATCATGTTGAGAGCGATCACACAGGGAATTTTCAGATCGATGACCTGGCTGGCCAGGAACAGGCTGCGTTTAAGGTTGGTCCCATCCACCAGCAGCACCACGATATCAGGATGGCTGGCATTCGCCGGGTCGCAAAGGATTTCAAAGGGGATTCTTTCGTCGGGCGACTTGGGATATAAACTATAGGTACCCGGGAGATCAATGATTTCGAAATGCGTGGGTTTGCCGGTATTGGAATTAAAAATCCGGCAATGTCCGGTTTTCTTCTCTACGGTTACGCCCGGAAAATTGGCTACTTTCTGGTGAAGGCCGGTCAGCAGGTTAAACAGGGTGCTCTTCCCGCTGTTGGGATTCCCCGCCAGGGCAACCTTCACATAACGTTTACGGACATGCGTTTCCGTTGCAATAGACTGCGACAAAATACGGGCTTAGTGCAGGGGTTTAACAACAATCGAATCGGCTTCTTCCATGCGGATTCCTAACGTGGAACCGTTCACATGGATGGCCATGGGACAGCCAAAAGGTGCAAAACGGTCAATCGTCACCGTTTCACCCGGAAGACATCCCATTTCCAGCATTTTTTGCTTCATCGCCTCGTCCATAAAAGAATCGATGATGGCACTTTCTCCCTTGTGCAACTTCGACAAACGCATGGTTTCCACTTGCATAGCCCAACTAGTTTAGAATGATTCTAAATACTCTGCTAAGATATACAGCCACGGCAATTTTTCGGCTGGTAAAAATCATAATTAAGGTAAAGGCCTGAAAAACAGAAATATAATCGAATTGATACTTATCAGGCAGGCTGCCTGGAGGGGGCGCTGGTGGTTTTACTCCATTGAGGGCAATCGCATTTTTTCTTGAAAAGGCTGCAGGACGACAGGGAAAGAAGTACGACCAATGCAAAACAAAACAGGGGCAAAGGCAAGCGTTTCATGTGCCAAAGATAAGGTCTGCAGGTCTTTAATGTACAGGAATCCGGTGCTTTTGTTACAACCGGGTCGTCAGGGAGGTTTTCAGGATTCGTCATCATTGATAAATCTTCCTCTGCGAACCCTTTCATGCTATTGATTCCGTGTTTGTAAAAGCGTTTTTAATTTATCCGCGCATTGGCGCCATATTCCTAATTTGGCACCCGTGATTTCCCGTCATTTGTTTGCGATTGGCCGCTATTGGATCTTCATGAAAGGTCTTTTCATGAAGCCTGAAAAATTCATTGTGTATTACCGGCAGGTGATGCACGAGCTGGTCAGTATCGGCGTAGGCGCGCTCGGTATCGTGGCGCTCACCTCCGTCTTTATGGGGGCGGTCATCACCATTCAAAGCGCCTACAACCTGGTGAATCCAATGGTGCCGATTTACGCTGTAGGCATCGTGGCACGCGATTCCATCATCCTTGAATTTTCACCTACCATCATCATGCTGATTCTGGCCGGAAAGGTGGGTTCCAGCATCGCTTCGGAGATTGGAACCATGCGTGTAACCGAACAAATTGACGCACTGGAAATCATGGGGATCAATTCTTCAGGCTTTCTCACCTTGCCAAAAATTATTGCAGGCTTGCTCATCACTCCCTTCGTAGTGATATTGAGTATGTTTCTGGGCATTCTGGGCGGATGGATTGCAGGGGATCTGAGCGGTACGGTTCCTTCAGCCGATTACATTCACGGACTCCAGGATCAGTTCGTTCCTTTCAATATTGTATTTGCCATGATTAAATCACTGGTTTTTGCATACATCATTACCAGCGTTTCCTCCTTTCATGGTTATTATACCGATGGGGGAGCGCTCGAAGTGGGGCAAAGCAGTACCAAGGCGGTGGTTTACAGCAGCGTGGTCATTCTCATTTTTGATTATATCCTGACACAACTCATTCTGGCCTGATGTTTCATGATTGAAGTAAAAAATATCTGTAAGGGATTTGAAGGGAAGCAGGTGCTGGATGATATCTCCTGCACCTTTGAAACCGGAAAGGTAAACCTGATCATCGGACAGAGCGGCATGGGTAAAACGGTGCTGATGAAATGCACCGTCGGACTTTTTGAAGTGGACTCCGGAGCGGTTTATTTCGACGGCCGGAACTTCAGTGAAATGAATTTCAAAGAACGCAAGCCGGTACGGCAGGAAATCGGAATGGTTTTTCAGGGAGGCGCCTTGTTTGATTCACTGACCGTGGAGCAGAACGTGATGTTTCCGCTCAACATGTTTACCACCCTGACCCTGCCGGAGAAACTGGAGCGGGTTAATTTCTGTTTACAACGGGTGAACCTGATCAACGTGAACCACTTGTTCCCTTCCGAAATCAGCGGCGGCATGAAGAAAAGGGTGGCGATTGCCCGCGCCATTGCCATGAACCCTAAATACCTGTTTTGCGATGAGCCCAATTCAGGTCTTGATCCGAAAACCTCCATTGTCATCGATGAACTCATCATGGAACTCACGGAAGAATTTCAGACTACGACCGTGGTAAATACCCACGACATGAATTCCCTGGTGGAAATGGGTGAAAAAATCGTTTTCATCTTCAAGGGGAAAAAATGGTGGGAGGGGAGCTACGAAGAAATCCGCGACTCCGACAATCGCGAACTTCACGATTTCGTTTTCGCCACCAAGGTCATGCAAAGGATGCGCGATTAATGGATGAATGATGATGAACCTGTTCAGCGGCAGATGACCTGCCGATAGATCCTATGAATATCCCATCCTTCCTGATTAAATTCTCATGCCAGCTGGGATCAGTATTTTTTCTTTTTCTGATCCTGTTCTTTTGTCCGTCCTGTACCAACCCTCAGGATGGAAACCGGCCAAAGGCCAATGACACCCTGATCGTTGCACAGGATGTAAAAGGACCCTTTGTCCTCGACTCCCTGCTTTTTGATTCGCTGTCGACCGCTACTCCTGAACTGGCACCCTACCATTTGCTTTCCCGAAATTTTTATTCCAACCGGAAATGGGCGTATGCCTGGTTCAGTCGTTCCGGCCTGCGTGAACATGCCGGTTTCCTGTTGCAGTTTCTTGAAGGAGCCAAGCTGGAAGGGGTCAGGGATTCCTTTCCTCTTTTACCTTATTTACAGGAGCGCATGAATATCTATGCCAATGCGGACTCCGGACTGGCGCCGGATCCGGTTTTTGAAACCGCTATGACGCAGGCCTTCTTCTGGTATGCGGACAAAGCCTGGACCGGTTTGCCGGAAGAAAAATCGAAGGCCATGGGATGGTTCCTGCCGCGTCACCATGTCGATAAAACGGAATGGCTGGATTCCGCCATCTCCCATTCGCCCGATGGAAGCCTGCTGTCCAACGCCGTATTCCGTCAGTATTACTGGCTCAGAAACTACCTGGTCCGCTACGATAGCGTAAGCCGAGCCGGGGGATGGCCGCAGGTCGGATACCCGGGTTATACACTTCGGTACGGCGTAAACGATAGTGTAGTGCCACGGATTGCGGAAAGCCTCCGGCTTCACGGAGATCTGGATAGCGCCGGTACGGGAACGATCCTGGACTCCGCCTGTCTGAAAGGGGCGATGAAATTCCAGGAGCGCCATGGCCTGAATCCCGATGGAGCGCTCGGCAAGGAGTTTTTTTCGGCACTCAACGTCAGCGTGGAGGAGCGGATTGAACAGATCCTGATCAACATGGAAAGAAGCCGCTGGATGCCGTCCGGCTATCCGCTGCGTTACCTGATCGTCAACATCCCCGATTTCAGTCTCTATGCCTACGATGAAGGGAAGCAGATCTGGACCATGCGGGTGGTGGTGGGAAAGGAAATGCACGAAACCACGGTATTCAGCGGGATGATGAAATACGTGGTCTTCAATCCTTATTGGGTGATTCCGCCGGGGATTCTTTACAAGGAGATCATTCCGGGAGTGATGGCAAAATCATCTTACCTGAACAAACACAACATGGAGGTGGTGGATGCCGGCGGGAACAAAGTGAGCACTTCCGGCATCAACTGGTCAAAGTATAGCCAGGGCGGATTTCCCTACACCATCCGGCAAAAGCCCGGTACAACCAATTCGCTGGGCAAAGTAAAATTCCTCTTCCCGAACAACTACAGCATTTATCTGCACGATACGCCTTCGCGGTCTCTGTTTAAGGAGGAGAAGCGGGCATTCAGCCATGGCTGTATTCGCTTGAGCGATCCGGAGAAACTGGCCAATTTTGTGCTGGCTCCGGAAGGCCATTCTCCGGAAAAAATTGAAAAGTGGCTGAAGCCCGGAAAGGAAACATGGGTGACCATGAAAAAGGAATTGCCGGTTTATATCGTGTATTTTACAGCATGGGTCGAAAACGATGGGCAGCTTCATTTCCGGAAAGACATTTACCAGCGTGACCAGAAACTGCGCCAGGAATTATTATCGGTGGAGAAGACCGACAGCCTCCCGGCTACATTTCAGTAGTGGAACAACTGATCCAGGTGATCAGCAGGGCCAGGAGCGACAAGGCACCAAAGGCGCCAAGCACCAGAGCCACCGGCGCAAGGAGAACCTGTATGACGGTGGCGGGTTCCGGCGGCAGGATGAAAAGAGCAATGCCCGCAAGACATACGCCCGTCAGAACAGAAATTTTCAATGGTCGGTATAGGTAAAGGGTAAGTGCCCGCATACCTTCTCAATACGTAAATTCCTGAGTTTTGTTATTCGGGCGCTTACTTTTTACAGAATTTTGATGTTGCCGGTACAGGGAATGCCATTTTTAGGTATTTTTCTTAAATCAAGGCAACGTATTTTAACCCGGAGGAGTCATGACAGTAGAATGAGCGCCACGTCCGGAAATATTGAAGAGGACAAAGATCTTGTCAGGGATTGTCTGAATGGGAGGCGCGAAGCGCAGGAAACTTTTTTCAACCGCTATAAAAGCAGGATGATGGCGCTTTGTGTACGCTACATGGGTGACCGTGAGCAGGCAGCGGATGTTTTCCAGGAGGCTTTCATTAAAGCTTTTCGCCTGCTGAAAAACTGGAGGGCCGATGGTCCCCTCGAAGCATGGCTGCGGAGGATCATGGTGCATACCGCCCTCAACGAGCTCCGTAAACGAAAGATGATCTGGATCGAAGACATGAAGGATGGTTTTGTACTTCATCCGCTGTTTAATACCGCCATCGCCCAGCTCAGCGAGAAGGAATTGCTGGCTTTGGTAGCCGGTTTGCCCAAAGGATACCGCACCGTTTTTAACCTGTATGTGGTGGAAGGATACGATCACAAAGAAATTGCCGGTCTGCTTGGGATCAGTGATAATACTTCCAGGTCACAACTGATGAAGGCAAGAATGCTGCTTCAGAAAATGATCCTGGAGCAGGATGCAATAAAAAGCGAATACCCATCAAACGTTCAGTCATGAATCAGGCGCAGGAGAATTATTTTGACAGGAAGATCAGAGAGAAGCTCGGCGATGCTGGAGCTGAAGCTCCGCTGGCCTGGGGAGAGATGGAAGTACTTTTGCAACGTAGGCGCCGTTCACTCTTTTTCTGGCTCAGAGGCTTTTTGATCAGCGATCTGCTGGTACTGGGTGTATGCATGGCCTTTTTTGAGCTGTCTGTTTCAGGTTTAACGGGGATTGATCCTGCATCCAAGAGGAAGGCAGGGTCCGGCAGTGAAAGAATGGATCCAGACACAAAGACGCAGCCTGCTGCTGAACCTTTTGAAAAGACCAGGCAAGCCTGGCAAAATGACCCGGTATCCGGAAAGAACGCAAAACCGATTTCTACTTTTCATGATAAGGATCCTGACGCTAACCGGCAGAACAGCACTAAAAACAAAAGGGGAGGTTGCAGTTCATGGGTACCCGGGAACACGGTAAGAACAGGACCCTCCTCCGGCGACCCGCTCCCAGGGAAAGCGGTCGGACAGGAACCGGACATGCCTGGAGCGGGATGGATCGGTACCCGCAGCGATAAGCACGCCCTTGAAACGGAGGAAACAAAGGCAGTGGTCCCGGGCCATGAATCCAAAAATGAGAAGGCAGCGGCTACAGGACCGGCGGTCGGATTAAAAACGGATTACTCCGGGGCCGGTGATGCACCGGATGAGCGTAATGAAAGGATGAGCACGCTCCGGAAGCTGACCAGTCCGGTACATCAGGTCAACTGTTGCGACGAGGCAACAGTGACCCGCCATGCGGAAGAGCTGAAGGTGGAGGAAGATGAACTTCGGCCGGCCATCATCCGCGTATATGGCATGGCCGGAATGGAAAACCTTGCTTTTGAGAGCAGGCTGACCGAGATCGATGAAATCATTGTGCGCAAAAACTGGAACGCCATGTACGGGGCCGGACTCAGAATAGGCTATGCCCTCTCTCCCGGATTTTCGGTTCACCTGGGTATGGAGTTGACGCGCAGGAACATGAAAGTCCTGGTCATCGGCTTAAGTGATTCTTCTGAATTTTCTTCCGCGGTTTCCATGCTTACCGTTCCATTTCAGCTGCAATGGGCCCTGCCGAAAGGCCGCTTTGTCATTTCACCGGTCGTCGGATTGGACTGGAACAAGCGTTCCACCGTAAACCTTCGTCGCAGCCTCGAAGACGATGAGCCACCCTTCAGCAGCGAAGCGTACCTGAAGGAGACCCGCACCTTCATCGCGCCGCGCATCGGCTGCCAGTTGTTCCTGCGTTGCAGCGACCACCTGGATGCATTTACCGGCATGCATTACCGGCTGGCCATACCCCTTGGCAAGGATAAAATCAGCGGAAACATTTTCGATTTTCAGATGGGTATATCGCTGCACCGTAAGCAGTAGGATGTTCCGGCTTCAACCTTCTGGAAAGAGGGAAGTAAACCGGAAACTGGTTCCGTCAAAAAGGCCCTTGTCGCTGAGTTTAAGTTGCGGGATGACCAGCAAGGCCATAAAGGAAAGGCTCATGTACGGTGCACGCAGCCGGGAGCCCATTTGCCGGGCTTTGTGGTCGATGTCGGCGTAAGCGCTGCCGATGGTATGGCAGTCCTGGTCGCTCATCAGACCGGCCACCGGCAAGGCGATGACCATCTCTTCGGGACCGTCAACCAGGCTCAATCCTCCGGTATGTGCGACCAGCAGGTTGACCGCCCGGCAGATGGATTCGTCATCAGCACCCACCACAATGATGTTGTGCGAGTCATGAGCCACGCTGGAGGCGATGGCTCCTCGTTCGAGTCCGAAATTTTTAATGAAGGCACAGGCCGGCTTTTCTTTGGCATATCGGTTCACCACAGCAATCTTTAAGATATCACGACCGGTGTCGGGTACGAGGTAACCGTTTTCAGAGGTGGCCTGTACCACACTTTCTCCGGTGATCAGTTGTCCGTCATACACTTCAATCAGTCGGATCTTTTCAGATGGTGCCGGAATGCGGAAGTCATCGGCCCTGGTCAGCGTGGTGTGGAAGTGATTCACCAGCGCATGCGCCTTGGGCGGCAGGATCGATTTTCCGTGTTCGGCTACACAAACCCCGTTGATGTAAGTTTTTTCAATCCTGAAATCACTCAGGTTTCGGGTCAGGATGAAGTCGGCCGGATCACCAGGTTGCAGCAGACCCACCGGAAGTTTGTAATGTAAAACCGGATGGATGCAGGCGGCATAGAGTATGTCGAAGAGTTCATATCCCAGGGCCACCGATCGGGCTACCAGCTGGTTGATATGCCCGATCAGTAATTCATCGGGATGCTTGTCGTCGCTGCAGAACATGCACTGGGCAGGGTGTGTGCCCAGCAGGGGATGCAGCGCATCGAAATTCCGCGCGGCCGATCCTTCCCTGATCAGGATCTTCATGCCATGTCCGATTTTTCCCAGCGCCTCCTCCAGGGTGAAGCATTCGTGATCTGTGCTGATGCCTGCTCCGATATAGCGTTTTGCGTCCTCGCCTTTAAGGCCCGGCGCATGTCCGTCAACCGGTTTGCCATAGCGTCGGGCCATCTTGATCTTTTCCATCACCTCCTCATCGCCGCTGAGGACACCGGGATAATTCATCATTTCACTGAGGTAGAGGATGTCGTCGCGTTGCAGCAATGATTCCACTTCCTTTGGTCCGAGCCGGGCGCCGGCACTTTCAAAGGAGGTGGCCGGAACACAGGAGGGTGCCCCGAAATTGAATTTAAGAAAGGCGCCTCGGGCATTCTCAAGCATGTAATGTACACCGTCCAGTCCCATGACATTGGCGATCTCATGCGGGTCGCTTACAGTAGCCACCGTACCGTGCACCAGAGCGATCCGGGCGAATTCATACGGTACCAGCATCGAACTTTCAATGTGAATGTGTGCATCAATGAAACCGGGAAGGATAAATAAATCTTCTTCCACCGCTGCATCTTCGAATGAAATAATTTTTCCGTTTTCAATGTGAAAATGGCCTGGCCTGATCCGGCGCTGAAGGATATCAAGCCATTTGCCACTGAGCCTTGTGGTAAGGGGAGTCTGCTGTTTGTTCATGGATTCACAAAGGTATTCGGCTGAATGTCATACTGTATTTTTTTCTGGCATTTGAAAAAAACAGGTCGGGAATCTGATTTTGATAAAATTTTACTTATTTTTGTAGGACATTCAATTATTAATTCATTTAAATGAAAACAGGTAAAGTTAAGTTCTTCAATGAAGCCAAGGGATATGGTTTTATTGTTGAGGATGAATCCAACAAGGAAATCTTCGTGCATCACAGTGGCCTCACTGACAAAGTTCGTGAAAACGACAATGTGAGTTACGAGGTGATTGAAGGCCGTAAAGGTCTCAATGCTGTGAACGTTAAAAAAGTGCAATAGTTTGTAGCTTCTAACGTGAAAATCCCGCCTCAACAGCGGGATTTTTCTTTTGGTCCCGATCCGCCTTTCTTCTGTTTTGAACACCGGATGGTAACACGGTTTTTTATTTGCCGGCTTGATTATTTTTGTCCTGATGCATGCCTCCGATTTCCTCGATACCAAGATTGAATACCTGAAAGGGGTGGGGCCGCAACGTGCCGAATTGCTGCGTAAGGAACTGGGCATTTCGGATTTTGCCGGTTTGCTGAATCATTATCCTTTTCGCTACGTCGACCGTTCTAAATTTCACAGTATATCCAACCTCACCGAAGATCTGCCCTATGTACAGGTGAAAGGCACCATTTCCAGGATCAGCGTGCACGGCGGAAAACGTCCGTCAAGGATGACGGCCATCGTCAGTGACGGCACCGGTCAGTTGGAACTGGTGTGGTTCAAGGGCATTCGCTGGTTCAGGGATTCGATCAAGGCCGGCACCGAGTACATTGTTTTCGGCAAACCCGGTTTTTTCAACGGCCGCTTCAACATGATCCACCCGGAAATGGAAGAGGCGGCCAAGGCAGAGCAGCAGATGGGACCTTCGCTCACGGGGGTATACAGCACGACCGAAAAGTGCAGAACCAGCGGGCTGGACTCAAAAGGGATTCAGAGACTGGTGAAAACGCTGCTGCTGCAGTGGAAATCCCCCCTGCCTGAAACCCTTAATTCGGATATTCTTCAGCGTTATAAACTCATTCCGCTGCGGGAGGCCATCACCGGCATCCACCTCCCGGCCGGCGAACAGCAATTGGCGGCGGCACAATACCGGCTGAAGTTCGACGAACTTTTTTTTATACAACTGCGGCTGCTCAAAGCCAAATGGAGCCGTCAGCAGGCGTATAAGGGGAAGCCGGTTGATAAAATAGGAGAGGTCTTCAATGTCTTTTACAACACGCACCTTCCTTTTGAACTGACCGGCGCGCAGAAGCGGGTCCTGAAGGAGATCCGTCAGGACATGGGCAGCGGCAAACAGATGAACCGCCTCCTGCAGGGCGATGTGGGGAGTGGAAAAACCATGGTGGCCCTGCTGAGCATGCTGATGGTGCTGGATAACGGGTACCAGGCCTGTTTGATGGCGCCGACCGAGATTCTCGCCAACCAGCATTTTCAGTCGATTACGGAAGCTCTCCGTGAGATGGACATCCGCGTGGGTCTGCTGACCGGAAGTACAAAGTCTTCCCACCGTAAGTTCCTGCTCGAGGAATTGAACGCGGGAAGATTGCAGATCCTGGTCGGTACGCATGCACTCATCGAAGACCGGGTGCAGTTCAGCAACCTCGGTCTCGTGGTAATCGATGAACAGCACCGCTTTGGCGTGCAGCAGCGTGCCCGCTTGTGGAAGAAGGATGAACTGGTGCCGCATGTGCTGGTGATGACCGCAACACCCATTCCCCGCACGCTCGCCATGACGCTCTACGGCGACCTCGATACCTCCGTAATCGACGAGCTGCCTCCCGGAAGAAAACCCATCCGCACCATTCACCGCACCGAAGATCATCGTCTTGCAGTTTTCGGATTCCTGAAAGAAGAAATTGCAAAAGGTCGCCAGGTGTACATCGTATATCCCCTGATTGAAGAGTCTGAAAAACTGGATTACACCAACCTGATGCAGGGGTATGATACCATTTGTCGTGAATTTCCTTTGCCGCAGTATCAGGTGAGCATCGTGAACGGCAGGATGAAGGCTGCCGACAAGGATTTTGAAATGAACCGCTTTAAAGAAGGGAAGGCGCACATCATGGTGGCCACCACGGTGATTGAAGTGGGAGTGAACGTACCCAATGCATCGGTGATGGTCATCGAAAGTGCGGAACGCTTCGGGCTCTCCCAATTGCATCAGCTCAGGGGACGGGTAGGCCGCGGCGCCGAACAAAGTTTTTGCATCCTGATGACCGGCAGTAAAATCGGCAACGATGCCCGTCTCCGTATGCGGACCATGTGTGATACCAACGATGGTTTTAAAATCGCGGAGGTGGATCTCGAACTTCGTGGCCCGGGGGATCTGGCCGGCACCCAGCAAAGTGGTGTTCTGGATTTACAGATTGCCAACCTGGCCAAAGACCAGCGTATTTTGGAATTGGCCCGGGAGGCGGCTATCGCCGTGCTCAGCAAGGATGAAAGACTGATGTTGCCTGAAAACAGCATGCTGGCAAATCAGTTGAAGCGGATGGACGAAGCGGACGCGAACTACAGCCGGGTAAGTTGAGTTGTATGCCGGGGTGGTGTACAGTCCGGATGATGTCTGCATACCGAAGAAAAAAGGATTAAAGTGGTCCGGCCCGAAATTATTTTTTCTCAATCAGGCAAACGGCATAAGCCGCAATGCCCTCCTCACGGCCTACATAGCCCATCTTTTCATTGGTGGTGGCTTTGATGCTGATGTCGTCGTCTGTGATCTTCAAAATGGGCGCCAGCGTATTCCGCATCTGGTCGATGTAAGGCTTGACCTTGGGTTGCTCCAGCACCAGCGAAGCATCCACATTCCCCACGATAAACCCTTTTTGCATCAGCAGTTCCACCACCCGTTCCAGTAAAATTTTACTGTCAATGCCCTTGTATTCGGCAGAGGTATCGGGGAAGTAGGTGCCGATGTCTTTCAATCCGGCGGCGCCCAGCAGCGCATCGCAAATCGCATGAATGAGGGCATCCGCATCCGAATGGCCAAGTGCTCCTTTGGTATGCGGAATCAGAACGCCACCAACGTACAAATCGCGGCCCTCCTGAAGCTGGTGAACATCAAAGCCGAAACCAACCCGTATTCTCATGTCAAAAGCAGGGGGTCGGGATTATTCAGCGTTTTCTTCTTTGTCATTGCTTCCGCTCATGGCGTCGAAATCAAAAGTCAGCGTGAAGTGAAGCGTATTTTCAAGCGGGTTGCGCTGGTCGGTCGGGATCAGGTAAGCCAGATCGATGCCGAAGACATTGTAACGCAGACCGGCACCCAGTGTAAAATACTTGCGGTTGCCTTTGCGCTTGTCTTCATAGAAGTAACCGCCGCGGAAGGCGAACTGGTTGTCGTACCAGTACTCAATGCCAAAGCCAAGGTTGATTTCCTGTAATTCTTCCTTGAAGCCATTGGGAGCATCGCTGAAGGACTGGAAAATACCCTGCGCCACGCTGACGTCAGGATCCTGCCCGTAAAGAATAATGTTGTCGGCACTGTTGGCCGTGTCCTGGGTGTAAATGGGAGGCGTAGGCACCAGGAGTTTGTTGATGTCGAGCATGAACGAAAGGTCGTTGTACTCATTGAGCTTCAGTTTCAGTCCCGGACCCAGACGCAGGTTGGTCGGAATGAAGTTTTTTACACCCGATTCGGTATAGGAAATTTTAGCGCCGATGTTGGAGATGTTCAGGCCGCTCATGAACACGGCGTCTTTGTTTCCGATTTCAATTTCTTTCTGGAAGAAAACGGAAACGTCGGCAGCCACGGTATTGCCGGCTTTGGAATCCTGACCTTCTACCTGGGTACCGCCGGTAAGGTTGGAGTGAATGAAACGAAGGGCGATACCTCCGGAGAAATAATCGCTGAGTTTGCGGGAGTAGGCCACGTCAAAGGCGAATTCGTTGGGTTTGAAATCGCGGATGGTGTTGCCGTTGACGTCGGTGAAGGTGATGTTGCCCAAAGAGAAATACCGCAGCGAAGCACCCAGGGCCTGGTCGCCTTTCATTTTGGTATAGCCTGAAAGGTAGGCGATGAACATATCATTGACCAGGGCACGCAGCCAGGGGGTGTAGGACACCCCGAAGCCCATTTTCTTTTCGGCAAAAGCCAGCTTGGCCGGATTCCAGTGGATACAATTCGCGTCGGGTGAAGAGGCGACCCCCTGATCGCCCATTCCGCCCGCCCGGGCATCCGGGGAAATCAGTACAAAGGGCACAGCAGTCGTGATGGTATTGATCTGGCCCAGCAAATTGGTGTTTTGCCCTGATGATGGAAGCGTTTTAAGCAGTAAAAATGCCGGAATGAAGAGGAATTTTTTCAGGTCTTTATTCATCATTGTATTTGTTTTTCCTTTTGCGTTGCCCGTCGAATGCCAGCCCCTGAAAGGAAGGATGGCAAATATAACGAATATTAGATGCTAAATGTTACCAGATTGTTGCTTAACGCAGCAAAACCAGGCGCTCCATTTTTTGGGCGGTTTCACCTTCCGCCGTTCTGATTCTCAGGCGGTAAAGATAAACGCCACGGGCCAGCTGATCGCCGAAATCATCTTTGCCATCCCATTCCACTGCGGTATTCCGGAAACCCTCGCAAACCTGGTAGGCATCAATGGTCTTCACCAGTTTTCCGCTTACCGTATAGATCTGTACCTGGATGGCCATGCCGGTGCAGGGCCGGTTGTGTTCAAACATGAACTGGGTCTTCGTGGTGAAGGGGTTGGGATAATTCAATACCCTGTTCAGCGCCAGTCCGGCCGAAGAACTGACCACGAATTCGGTGGTGGCCTCCGACGAGTTATTGTTGATGTCCCATGCTTTAAAAGTGACGGTGTGCAGCCCTTCCGCCAGCTCATCCAGCGGAAAAAGTACTCTGCCTTTCTGGTAACTGTCCAGGTCCGATTCGTAGTAATCGTTCAGTACATACAATTGCTGTGGTTTGCCGTCGATTTGTGCGGTTATATCATGGCCGATCCCATTCCCCACCGTATTGATACCGCTCGAATCAAAAAGAATGGCATAGATGCTGGGCGCGGCATTGGTCATGCTGCCATAGATAAAATTTTCATCGTTCATGAACAAACGGATCTGCGGTCCGGCCTGATCCTGCAGGGCATTGTTGGAGGATCCGCCGATGTAAAAACTTTCGTTGTATCCCTGTGCGTCCTCTTCGCCGTTGTGTGCATAATAACTGAGCCGTCCCGTACCGTATTGAAAGGAGATGTCTTTGGGAACAATAAAAGAGCAGCTGAATTCGCCGTTTTTCACGCTGGCTTTTCCTTTGTAAAGGATGTTTTTGCGCAGGTTGAAACTGTCGGGAATGCTGATGTCATTGCCGGTAACGTCATTGACCACATTGTATATTTTGGAGCTTTTGTCGTAAATGGTCGGATACACCACGCCGTTAAATCCGCTCAGGGTGCTTCCGGATGCATCGGTCACCTTTCCTTTCACGGTAACGCGGCTGAGCGCTGACATCGTGTCCAGCGCGACTCCGCTTCCGCTTTCTTCAATCGATACGGTTTGCACTTTGTATTTCGGATAGGCCAGCAACAAGGCGGGATCACCCAACAAGGTCACGTTGCGGTTGGAGGGGTTGTCGCGCTTGGAGAGTCTTTGGATATCACCAGTTCTCGGCATCAGTCCGTTGATCGGTGTGAAAAAATGATGCATCATGTCGGTGTTGATGAGTTCATTGTCGATGGCAAAGGTCAGCCTGACGGTGGTGAAAAGACAGATGCCGCCTCCGCTTTCGTTCAGAAGCACAAACTCACCGGCCGATGTGCGTTGTGGATCATCGTAGCGGCTGAACTCGCAGGTGGCTGTCACAAAAGCGGGCATGTTGTTGAGATTCCGCCAGCTGTTAATCATGTCATTGTTTAGAATGGATTCCGCCGCCCATCCCAACTCGCCGCCATGTCCGGTATAGTTCATCAGCAGGGCTCCCTTTTCGACTCGCTTGGAAATGGCATCGTTCACATCCGGATACCGTTGACCTCCGGGGGTGGATATCTGCTGGTAAGCATCGGAATTTATTTTGTCAATGTTGTAAACCGGCTGGTTTTGCTGTACAATCGCCGCGATCCTTTCGCTCTGTCGTTGGTGCAGGTTGCGATCCTGGTCGTCGGAAACAAAGCAGAGCATGTTGCGCCAGTCGCCCAGGCGGGTGCTGTTGGTGCCGGCGCAGAAAGTCTGGTCGGTGATGGTGCCGGCGGTGGAGTAGGTGATGATTTTATCCACCATTTCGCGTGCTTCTTCGAGTGTGCGCACGGGCAGGCGTCCCACACCGGCATCCATCAGTTCAGGGCCGTTCAGTGTTCCTTCGTTGGCATCCAGCAGCCCGAAAAAATCATCGGAGGTATAGGATACCAGAAGAGAAACGGAGTTGTCGGACTGAAAACAGGGGATGTAATTGGTGTTGCCTCCGATCCGGTATTTGGGATCATAGGATCCGTCGCCGATCAGTAAAACGTATTTTGGTAATTCGGCCGCGCTGCTGGCCCTTTCGTAAAACATCCTCACAAAATCGCGGATGGCGGCCACATCCTGCGCACCCGAAGAGAATTCGTTAAAGACCTGCCGGCTGCTGACCACGATGCTGCTCAGATTGTCTTGGTCGCGGTGAAAGGCCGCCAGCCGTTCCGCTTCGGGCAGAAAATTCTCGTGAGTGATGATGAGGTATTCGGCAGCCGGGGACCCGTGCAGATCCTGGTTGGCAATCCTGCCGAAGAGGAAGGGTGTACGGAAGGCATTTTCGGAGAACAGGCAATACTCCGTTACCTCCCCCGGCGCAAGCATTTGTATGAATTCAATCTGGCCGTTGGAAAAGCTGAATTGCTGGTTGCTCACGGCATTGTGGTCACGCAGACTCCATAAACGTAGATTCGTTTTGGCATTGGTGATGGTGTACCGGCGGTTTACACCAAGATTGTTCGTGTCAAGATCCCGGAAAAACAACTCGTTTCCCTGCAGACTAAGTGCGCGTGTGGCATTGAGGGCGATGAAGTCCAGCCAGCCGGTGGCGGTGGCATTGTAAGGCTGGAAAGTGTAATCAATCGTAAAGTCGGAAGCGGCGGCATTGAAACTACCGTTGATCAGGGAGGTGCGGGCAAAATCGTCCGTATAGCTGACACCTACATTGGCCACGGCATGGGTAAAGATGGTGGTATTGTTATGACTCACCCTGAAACTGCTGGAACTGCCGAAACTGGTAGAGGTCCTGGCCGCTACGCTGGATTTGATTTTGACGGGACCCGGCACCAGGTTGGGGAACGAAAAATTGAACTTCTGATTCAGTACCACATCAAATATTTCTCCGTACCAGCGGCGGCCCGATTTGATAAAATTCCGTTGATCTTCTTCGTGAAAGGCATAGTCGGTAAAAGTGGTGACGGCCTGTTCATTGCCCAGAGGCGCGAGACTGGGCTGCGCGGCAATGCGTTTGGAGGCTCCGTTCAGGTCGGAACTGAGAAAGTAATAGGTGGTGTCGCTGAAAATGTTTTTCTGATGTATATATTGCTTTTCCGAAGTCTGGTAAATCCACCGGTCGGGACCTTGCCCGTAAAAAAGAAAGTAGTCCCCCTTGTCGAAATCGCCGTTGTTGTTGGCGTCCACCACTTCAATGGCACATTCCTGCAGATCGTCTTTTCTCGGGCTGCTGTTCAGCAGCGGCAGCAGGCCTCCGCCATTGCCGAATAGCCGTATTTTCTGTAAACTCAATGCGGCAGGGTCCATGCCCATTTCGATCAGCATTTCATGATCCACTTTGTAAATGCCGTCACGGGTAACTCCGATCTTAAACCAGGTGCCGGACGCCAGTACGGAGTTGGAAGCAAAACCGGCACTGCCAGCCGCTTTTTGGGCGGAGGGCTGCTCTCCTCTGGTATAAGACAAACGGAAAGAAATCAGCTTTTCCAATTGTCCGTTTGCAGGATTTTTTCGGAAGGGCAGGATATAAATCAGGCTGGAAGCTACTTTCCGTTCGTAAGCGGTCGTCAGGTTCAGCCGGGCTTCCGGATCCGCTATTTCCAACACAGCCGGAAGTTCCTGCGGGGAAAGGGGGGCATAGACCGGATCGAGGATGCTTGCATTTAATACGCTGAATTCAAGCCGTTTGTGATATACCGGCAGGGATTTGTATTCGGCAGGATAGTGCGCACCCCTGAAATGTAAACGCAGGGCGCCGCTCTGGTCGGTTTGGCTTTCCTGCCATTCCAGGGTGGTGGTTTCGGCTTTCTGGGCATACAAAATTTTGGAAAAAAGTGTTAGTACCGCAAAGAACGCCAGGGAAAAGATGGGAAGGGCCGTTTTTCGGAACTTCAGTGCTGTGAGTAGACGTAAGGTTTGTGGGTCTTTGAACATTTAATATTTCTAAAAAAATTACATTTGTGCTGTATCTACAACGGATTTTGCATCTTTGGAGTTTGGTGCAAAGCCAACTATCAACGCCTGCCACCTGCAAATATTGCAGAACTTATACGCTGAAATCGAAACAAAAATAGATTACTTCGTATAAATAATCGTAAACGATCTGAATATGCTCAAACGTGTTCTCCTGTGTCTGATGATGGCTTCCAGCCTTGTGGCCGATGCGCAGGATCCTCAATTCACGCAGTTCTATGCGAATCCACTGTACCTGAACCCGGCTTTTGCAGGATCGACCCGCTGTCCACGTGTGAGCATAAACTACAGAAATCAATGGCCGGCCCTCAAAGAAACCTACATTACAACCAGCGCCGGATATGATCAGCATTTTGATGCCATCAACGGGGGTATCGGGCTTTTGTTCCTGAACGATAAAGCCGGCGAGGGAACCATCAGTACAACCAATATCAGCGGCATGTACGCCTATCAGCTGAACGTGAACCGTAAGTTTTCCATGCGTTTTGGCCTGCAAGCCACATATGTTCAAAAGAGACTGGACTTCAATAAGTTAACCTTTGGGGATATGATCGATCCCCGGTACGGCTTTGTGTATGCCACCCAGGAACTCCGTCCGACCGAATCCCGGAACTTCATGGACTTCAGCACGGGTGTGCTGGCCTATACCAATACGGTTTACGGGGGTATCGCCGTGCATCACCTGACCGAGCCGGATGAAGCCTTTATCGTCAAAGGCACTTCCAAGCTGCCCCGGAAATACACCGCCCACTTCGGTGCCATGCTGCCCATTGGCGATACGTACAGCCGCGGTTCAAGGGGCCGGATCAACCGGGACGAGGGAACTTTCATTTCCCCGAACGTACTCTACCAGCAGCAAGCCGCCTTCAACCAAATCAACATCGGTATGTATATCCTTCATTCCCCGATTGTTGGCGGATTATGGTACCGCGGTAACTTTGGAAGCGATAACTTCCTCTCCAGCGATAGTTTCATTGCCCTGATCGGATTGCAGAAAGGGATCTTTAAATTCGGCTATAGTTATGACGTAACCGTCTCAGCCTTAAGTAATGCCACCGGCGGATCGCATGAATTGAGCGTTGGCTTGCAGTTCGAATGCAGGCCTAAAAAGAAGAGATTCCGTGCAATAAGCTGCCCCAGTTTTTAGTTATTTCGCATATTTGTCACCCCAAATACTTAAGAAACATGAAGATTAAAAATCATTTGCTTCCCTTCCTCGGACTGGGAATAATGGTTTTTACAGCCTGCAACAACTACGACAAGTCGGGTTCAACAGGCTGGAATTATAACGATGAGCGTAACGGCGGTTTCGAAGTCGTACCCTACACAGAACAGGAAACCGGCCCGGGTTTGGTATTGATTGAGGGTGGTACTTTTGTGATGGGTCGTACCGAGCAGGACGTGGTGCAGGACTGGGATAACATCCCCCGTCGTGTGACCGTTTCCTCTTATTACCTCGATGAAACAGAGGTATCAAACGTTTACTGGCAGGAGTATCTTTACTGGCTGGGACGCGTGTTCGGCACCGATTATCCTGAAGTTCAGCGCAAAGCACTTCCGGACACCTTGGTGTGGCGCGATCGTCTGGCCTTCAATGAGCCGTATGTTGAACTGTATTTCCGTCACCCTGCCTACCAGGATTATCCGGTGGTTGGGGTAAACTGGCTGCAATGCAATGACTTTTGCGCCTGGAGAACCGACCGGGTCAACGAGCAGATCCTGATTCGTGAAGGTATTCTCCGCGTGAACCCCGCTCAGGTGAATGAAGACAACTTCAACACAGACGCTTACCTGGCCGGCCAGTACGAAGGTTTGGTGAAGAGTCCGCTGCAGGATCTCAATCCCAATGTGGATACCCG
>JAEUTF010000187.1 GCA_016788185.1 Bacteroidia bacterium
CGGACCGGTTGAAACGGATACCCTGTTTTACATTCATACCGTCGGGCATTTACTCGAAGGTTCCAAAGAAATATTGAGCGGTATTTTCTGGGGGGGTGATTACGAACAACTGAAATTTTTGATCGATACCAAACAAATACGTCCCGACCAGATCCGCTTCTATGCAGGATACTCCGGTTGGGAACCCAAACAACTCGATAATGAATTAAAGGAAAAATCCTGGTTGGTTTTTAAAGCCAGCAAGCAGTTCACCTTTGCCGATGATCCGCGCTCATTATGGAGCCAGGTGCTTCGCAGCATGGGCAATGAATATGCCATCCTGGCCAATTTTCCGGAGGATCCGAATCTGAATTGATATTCCCTGAATGGGGTTAACGATAAGGGAGGACTGGGGAGTTCTCCCTTCTTTTTTAAGGAAAGATTTGAAAAGTGAAATGATCGTCCGGTTTTCATCCTGGGTGATGGCGTTTGTTTCATTAAGATGCCTTTGAATTTTGTGGAGAGAACGTACAAAAAATCAATGCGCCGTGAAAGGGATTGTTGCCGTACCCGGATATCTCAAAGCGATCAAATCCCTAGCTTTGCCGGATGCAGCTCCGGACATTACCCATCGACGAATTTCTGGGGCAGGTTCAGCGCAATGATGCAGTCGTTTTTGATACCCGGAGCGAAAAGGAATTTGAAAAAGCACATTTGCCCGGAGCCATTTCGCTGCCCTTGCTCAACAACGAGCACCGTCACCTCATCGGTACCGTATACAAACAGGAAGGTCGCGAAGCCGCCGTACTGAAAGGCTTTGAACTGGTAGGCCCCCTTTTCCACACGCTGATCATGAAGGCCATTGAACATGCCGAAGGCCGGGCGGTTTTCCTTTACTGCTGGAGAGGGGGGATGCGCAGCAACATCATGGCCTGGCTTTTAAGAATGGCGGGCTTAAAAGTGACCTTGCTGGAAGGCGGATACAAATCCTACCGGCATTGGGTGCTCCGTCAGTTTGATAAACCTTTCCGCTTTCTGATCCTCGGCGGAAAAACAGGAAGCGGAAAAACAGAATTGCTGAAGATGATACGATTCAGCGGTGAACAGGTGATTGACCTGGAGCAGCTCGCTTCACACAAAGGATCCGCTTTCGGCTTGCTTGGTATGCCGCCCCAGCCCAGTCAGGAGCAATTTGAAAATCTTCTGGCTATGGAGTTGTATAAAATGAAGGAGGCAGAGTGGATCTGGCTGGAGAACGAAAGCAGGGGAATTGGAAGAGTCGTGATTCCCAATCCTGTTTTCGACAGGATGCGTGCGGCTCCAGTGCTGGAAGTGGACGTTGACCGGGCAGAACGGTTTCAGCGTATTCTCAAAGAATACTGTGTTTTTCCAAAGGAGCTGTTGGCTGAAAATACCTGCCGGATTGAACGCAGGTTGGGCGGTCAGCATCTGAAAGCTGCGCTCAGATTCCTGGAGGAGGACAACCTGGACGGCTGGCTGGACATTGTGTTGAATTACTATGATAAGACCTATGCCTTTAGCAATGAACAAAGAGAAGAGGCCCGGATCAGTATACTCCCCTTCACTTGGAATGACCCGGAAGCCGGCCTGCGAAAGCTGATTACAAAAGGTCATGAAACAGCAGTCAACTCAAACAATAAATGACGGAGTTTTTATACATAATTCCTGATACAAGATGATGTCCGATACAATCAAACTGACTCAATTCAGCCACGGCTACGGATGCGGTTGCAAAATCGCCCCGGCCGTACTGGATGAAATCCTGAAAGGAAACGAAAGCGGAACCACCTTTCCAGGTCTGCTCGTGGGGAACGACAGCCGCGATGATGCGGCAGTTATGGAAATTGGCAACGGGCTGGCGCTGGTCAGCACCACAGACTTCTTCATGCCCATCGTAGACGACCCTTTCGAATTTGGTCGTATCGCAGCAACCAATGCCATTTCTGATATCTATGCCATGGGAGGAAAGCCCAACCTGGCGATCGCGATTTTGGGTTGGCCGGTGGATAAACTGGCCCCTGAAATTGCAGCACGGGTCGTTGCGGGAGGAAGATCCGTTTGTGAGGCCGCCGGAATTCCTTTGGCCGGAGGTCATAGCATTGACAGTCCTGAACCAATTTTTGGACTGGCGGTAAACGGCATCGTCCGAACTGACCGCTTGCTACGAAACGATACTGCCAGAGAGGGAGATCTTCTGTTTCTTACAAAACCCCTGGGGGTGGGTATCATCACCACAGCAGAGAAAATGGGGAAGGCCAGTTCGGAATCCATGCAGACCGCGATCGGTTACATGAGCAGCCTGAATAGGATCGGGGAGAGGCTGGGCGAAATGGCCGGGGTACATGCCGTGACTGACGTGACCGGTTTCGGTCTTTTTGGTCATCTGCTGGAGATGACTTCCGGCAGCGGTCTGGCCGTTCAACTGGATTTAAAAGCTATACCGGAAATACCTGGACTGAATCCCTACCTTGAGCAGCATACCATTCCTGCCATCACGTACCGCAATTGGAACAGTTACGGTCACCTGATCAGCGAAACCGGTGCCCGCGAACTGCAGCTGTGTTGCGATCCGCAAACCAGCGGAGGCCTGCTGATCGCTGTTGATGAAACCGAAAAAGAAGGCCTGATCAACCTGATGAAGGAATTTAAGGTAGCTGAAAATTGCCTTTTTCCCATCGGCAGGATGATTGCACCATCCGGAGCAATACTGATTCAATGTGGATCCCCTATTGAATGAACACTGTTTGATACGCGAATAACAAACGGGGCCTTGTTTTCAGAAAGTAATTTTAGAGGGCTTTCAGCTCAGTAACGAGCTTGGTCAGTACATCTTTGGCATCGCCAAAGAGCATGCTGGTCTTAGGATTGTAAAAGAGTTCATTTTCAATACCGGCATATCCGGCACTCATGGAACGCTTGTTTACGATGATGTGGGAAGCATTCTCCACATCCAGGATGGGCATTCCGTAAATCGGGGAAGCCGGATCGTTGTGTGCTGCGGGGTTCACGACATCGTTTGCACCTACCACCAGCACCACATCCGTCGAGGTAAACTCAGGATTGATATCCTCCATCTCCACCAGCTTGTCATAGGAAACATTGGATTCAGCCAGCAAAACGTTCATGTGTCCGGGCATGCGGCCTGCCACAGGGTGAATGGCATACTTCACCGTTACGCCACGTCCTTCCAGTATCATTTCCAACTCGTGAATCACGTGCTGAGCCTGTGCAACAGCCAGTCCGTAACCGGGTACGATCACCACCTTCTTCGAATAGTTCATCAATACCGCCGTATCGCTCACGTTGATGTCCTTGATATTTCCCTTTACCTCACGGTCAGAACTGGTGGCACCGCCACCGAAGGCACCGAAAATCACATTGCTTAAAGGGCGGTTCATCGCCTTACACATCACCAGTGTCAGCAGCGTACCGGCAGAGCCTACCAGAATGCCGCCGGTCAACATGACCTTGTTGTCATACAGGAATCCGCCAAAGGCAGCTGCGAGTCCTGTAAATGAGTTTAAGAGGGAGATAACCACCGGCATATCCGCTCCGCCAATTGGAATAGTGAAAAGAATGCCATACACCAGAGCAGCCAAAAACAGGGCGTACAAGATGGCCATGCTATCGGGAGAGGCATACACCACCCAGGCTCCGAAGGCAATGACGGAAATCATGAAAACGGTATTCAGGACATTGTACTGTGGCAAACGGATGGGTTTTTTCATCGAGCCGTTCAGTTTGAGGTACGCCACGATGGATCCGCTGAACGAAACGGAACCGATCACCATACCCGCCACAATGGCCGAGAGGGCACCGGTTTGACCGATGTTGTGTTCGTACTCCATCAGGCCAATTAAAGCGGCACAGGCGCCACCCATACCGTTGAACATGGACACGAGTTCAGGCATTTTGGTCATCTGAACGCGTTTCGCAGTAAGCCAGCCTACAATGGTGCCCAGGAGAATAGCACCAAAAATGAGCGCGTAAACCAGACCGGGAACCACAAAGCCGTCTGCTATGGTACCATCGTGATTGCGTTTTTCAAACAGGAAGATCGTTCCAAGGATGGCAATGGTCATACCGGCCGCGCCGATGAGATTACCTTTCCTGGCAGTCTTTGGATTCCCCATCATCTTCAGTCCGATGATGAAAGTGACCGATCCGATAATGTAAGATATTTCGAGCAGGGAGCTCTTCATAATGTATTCGGTTTGTTCGTTAGGGATTACTTCTTCTTAAACATTTCAAGCATACGGTCCGTCACCACGAAACCACCCACCACATTGAGCGTCCCGAGCAAAACCGCCAGAAAGCCGAGTACCAGGGCCAGGATGTTGGAAGGATCCACATTCAGCATGACATAGATGGCTCCAACGATTACGACACCGTGAATAGCGTTGGCTCCGCTCATCAGCGGGGTGTGCAGCACAGTAGGCACGCCACCGATAACTTCCACGCCTACAAACACCGAAAGCACAACGAAGTAAATCATCTCACGGTGTTCGGATATCAGATTCAGAATATTTTCCATTTTTCTTGTCTTTATTCAGCTGTGTTATTTCACACTCTTTGATGTATTGATCTGTTCAATAATTTTTTTCGACAGGGTGGGGGAGTGATGTGTTTTTCAGGTTTTGATCCGCATTACCGGAAACATTCTGAATGCACTTCGTCCACCGGCGCATCGTTCATGCTTTATCTGGTGAAGAGATCTTTGCCCTGATGTACAATCAGAGCGCCCTTGGTGATTTCTTCTTCCAACTCCCATTTGAAGCCTTCGTTCGTGGCAAGGTGCAGGAGGAACGTCTGAATATTTTTTGCGTAAAGATCACTGGCATTGAGCGGCAGGAGGGAAGGGATGTTTGATTCCCCGATGATGGTCACACCATGTTTCACCACGGTCTGGTTCAATTCGCTCAAGACGCAATTTCCACCCTGCTCAACGGCCATGTCCACAATGACGGAGCCAAAGCGCATACTTCTCACCATGTCCTCGGTGACCAGTACCGGTGCTTTTTTCCCCGGAATCAGGGCGGTGGTGATGACCAGGTCCGCCTCCGCCACATGTTTGGAAACAAGTTCCTGTTGTCGTTTCAGGAAGTCTTCGGAAACACCTTTCACGTAGCCGCCTTCAATGCGGATGGAATCATCGCCTTTCACCTGAATGAATTTGCCTCCCAGTGACTCCACCTGTTCCTTGGTCTCCGGCCGGATGTCGGTTACCTCCACTACGGCACCCAGGCGTTTGGCGGTGGCAATGGCCTGCAAGCCGGCTACACCGGCTCCGAAGATGACCACTTTGCTGGGCTTAATGGTTCCGGCTGCGGTCATCAGCAGAGGGAATATTTTACCCAGCGCATTGGCGCCCATGATAACACTTTTATAGCCAGCGAGGTTTGCCTGCGAACTCAAAGCATCCATTTTCTGGGCACGGGAAATACGGGGAATGGCGTCCATGGAAAAGGCGCTTATGCCCTGCTTCACACAGGCTGCGATCAGATCGGGGTTGGTTCCGGCCCACATAAACGAAATCAGGATGGCACCCTGCCGCATCCGGCTGATTTCAGCCGGAGAGGGAGCGTTTACTTTCAACACGACGTCTGATCGCTGATAGAGGGAGTCTGCCTCCGGAAGGAGTTCTGCACCCACTGCAGTATATTGATCATCAGAATAATAAGATTTAATTCCGGCGCCGCTTTGTACAGCGACGCGAAATCCGGATTTGATCAGTTGCGCGCAAACATCCGGCGTCAGGGCCACACGGCATTCGCGCTCTTTGGTTTCAGTTGGAATTCCCAGCAACATAGGGTATAATTTCTTTTGAGCGATGGTGTATTTCGCGGGGCAAAGGAAGATAAAAATTGCGGAAGAAGGCATTTCACACGCAAATACATTGCCTGTTCATAAGATGAACCGGTCAATTTTTGCGCGGAGCAGGAAAATTCACGACTTTTGAGGAATATCAATTATGGCCAAGTATACCCCTGCCTATCTGAAAAAACTGGAAGAACTTCTGGAAGTTTCCGGCTACGATGTGCGATATGAGAAAGGAAACTTTAAGTCGAACTTTTGCATTCTGGAAGCGAAAAAAGTAGTGGTAATCAATAAGTTTACAGTTCTTGAAAGCCGCATTCAATCCCTCATTGAAATCATTCAGACCCTTTCCGCTCAACAGGCCATTCATGCCGATTTACGCTCAGTAGGACTTAAAAACCCTATCCAAACGCCTGCGTTAAATTTTAGTCAGACAGACACAGCATTGGACGGGATGAGCACTGAAAACCATGCGGATGAGTCGTTGAGCGAAAACCGGTTGGAGAACGCATCAAATTCCTGAAATCTTGTTAAAAATCACCTTCCTGGGTACCGGAACCTCACAAGGTGTTCCGGTTATCGCTTGTGACTGTGAAGTGTGTAGCAGCAGTGATGAGCGTGACAAACGCCTGCGCACGTCCATTTTGGTGGAAGATGAGCATACGACTGTCGTGATCGATTCGGGACCGGATTTCCGGCAGCAACTTTTGAAGGCAGGAGTAAAAAAACTGGATGGCTTGTTGTTCACCCATGAACACAAAGATCACATTGCCGGCATGGACGATATCCGGGCTTTTAATTACATCAACCGAAAGCCTGTCGACATTTACGCCACGAAGCAGGTCCAGGAGGCTATAAAAAGGGAGTTTCATTATGCCTTTGATGCCATCAAATACCCTGGTGTACCGGAATTGAACCTGCATACGATCGATCTAAGACCTTTTAATATCGGTACCATCACGTTTACACCCATTCTGGTAAAACATTATCTGCTGGACGTGTTTGGCTTTCGCATTGGCAATTTCACCTATATCACCGATGCAAAAACCATCCCCGAATCGGAGTATCCTAAAATTGAAGGTTCCGCAGTCTTGGTTTTAAACGCACTCAGAAAAGAACCTCATGTGTCCCATTTTACACTCAACGAGGCGGTCAGGATCATGCAGCATTTTAAACCTGAAACCGGGTATCTGACGCACCTGAGCCACCAGATTGGAAAACACGCTGATCTGGAAGCAGAACTTCCGGCTCCGGTAAGGGTGGCGTATGATGGCCTTAAACTTTCCTTTGACTGATTAAAAAAATCAATCTCTACCGCTTACAAAACCGCCAAGTAAGCCGCCTAGTCCCCTCGACTCTTCCCGTCCTCCGCCCACGCGGGAGGCCGCCACAATTCGATCGGCCAGCCGGGAGAAGGGAACACTTTGCAGGTACACCAATCCTGGACCTGTGAGCAAGGCATAAAACAATCCTTCTCCTCCAAAGAGGGAGTTTTTGAAGCCGCCAATAAACTTGATGTCGTACTGAACGCTGGGTTCAAAGGCAACCAGACACCCGGTATCCACCCGCAATTGTTCCCCGGGTGCCAATTGCCGTTTTAAAATGGTTCCACCTGCATGAATGAAGGTGTTCCCATCTCCTGACAATTCCTGAAGGATAAAACCCTCTCCGCCAAAAAGTCCGGCACCGATCCGCTTGGTAAAAGCCAGGTTGATTTCAATGCCTTGAGCAGCACACAGAAACCCATCTTTCTGGCAGAGGAACTTTCCGCCAAACTGAGAGGGATTAATGGCAATTATCTTCCCCGGATAGGGCGCTGCAAAAGCCATTTTCCTTTTCTGATTTCCAGTGTTGCTGAAACTGGTGATGAAAAAACTTTCACCGGTTATCATTCGCTTCAGGCCTTTCAGGAGTCCGCCTCCGGTTCCTGTTTGCATCACGATGTCCTGCTCCATGTAAAGCATGGCCCCGGCTTCCGCCCTGACCGCCTCTCCGGGATCCATTTCTACTTCCACTACCTGGATATCATCGCCAATGATCTGGTAATCGATGTCGTGTGCCATATTTCGTATTGTGTTTACTAATGCAGGATGAGTTAGCGGCTGATAACGCGGTATCTGACGAACGCCCGATTCTTCTGATGTGTCTGATCCCGGATGCGTTCAGGCCGGAATTTTATTTCGTCCGCAAAAATATGTAACTTAGTCTCATGAACAGTTATCGGAGCATCGTCATTTTCGTTCTGCTGGTGTTTGCTTGTTCGCGCCTGCAGGGCCAAACGTTAAAGCAGGACTCCATGTTTGTTCCGGATCAGTTGCGGCAATACCAGTTTCAACTGGAAGAACCGGCCGAATCCATTGAAAACCTGCGCTATGAAAAAAGCGGCGAACCCATTAAAGGCCAGTTGTCGCCCGACGGAAAAAAAGTGGTCATGGATAATTATAAAAAGGGACAGCGGGTAAAGTTTGGGGTGGTTTACAGCAACGGAAAGACGGAGGAATTAAGCAAAAGCCCCTGCTTCATCGATCCGGTATCCTATGAATTATAAAGGGCAGAAGTTTTATGCTCCTGCCCTTAACGGTTCAACCGTATTTTATAATCCGATGACCTGTTTATCCTTCGGATACTTGATACGGAAGGAGAGTCGCTTTTTAAGCATTTCACCCGCCGGAATCTGAAGTTTCCATTTGACTTCTCCGGTCTCCGGATTGTAGTCCGCCCCACTCAGTTCCTCCACTTTCACTTCAATATCCTTCTGCATGGTAAGAGGAATCTGGTCGTACAAAATAATACTGACCGCTTCTTTCTTTCCATTCTTTACACTCAGGTCGAATGACAAAGAACGTTCTTTGTTTCCACCGAACAATTTAGAACCGCTCAGATCCTTGAGTTTATCGCGTTTGACAACGATCCGTTTATCCCGGCCCAGTGAAATTTCCAGCGTATCGTTGGTTTCGGCAGGATGGATGAAGGACTCCCCGACAAAAGCACCATCGAAATAAATATTGGCGCCTCCCGGGCTCAGACTAAGTTCTTCCCAGCCGGTAACCCTGGCGGTAAGAAAAGCGTCTTCATCGAGTTTCGGTACGGCCACATAGTTGTATTCCGATTTTAGGCTGAATTTCTGAATCTCTACCTGATAATCCTGTCCGTCGGACGGAATGGAGTAGGGTTGCAGGATGTCGAAGGTGGCCGAAAGTTGATTTTCATTCATCAGAACCGCTACATTTC
>JAEUTF010000189.1 GCA_016788185.1 Bacteroidia bacterium
TTTTCCTTTCTTTCCAGACTATATTTCACGGCCGGTGATTGGGCTAGTTGCACATCAAACACCCGGATAAAACCGCTCCGGCTTGCGGTTAAAGAAACTGTATCTCCGGGCTTTTGCATGGCCAGAAATTTCGGAAGATCATCAGCGAGTCTGTAGCGATTCAGTGCAATCAGTTCATCGTTCACATTGAGACCTGCCTGCCAGGCGGGCGAGTTACGTTCAACACCCGTCACCATCAGTTTTCCGCTGCTGAAAGAGGTGGTCAAACCGGTCCATGCCTGACCCTGCTTTTCATTTAAATCCACCAGGTCCAAACCACATACATCTGCAAAATCCGCGACGGGAAGAGGTGCCGTTCCGTGGACGTATTTCCTGAAAAAATCATCCATGTTTTTGCCGGAAACCAGCTTTACCATATTCACAAATTCGGTTTCGGTAAATCCTCTGTTCAGCTTGACAGCATACAGGCGGTACATCTCACGAAACACATCGTCGAGCGACTTCTTGCCTTGGGTGGCCTTCATGATCTCCATGTTGAGAAGAGCACCTACTACTCCACCTTTGGTATAGTAGGATACGGTAGCATTGGGCGAGTTCTCTCCCGGGCGGTAATATTTAATCCAGGCATCCAGGCTGGATTCCGCCAGGGACTGTATGGCGGCGCCTTTGATATTCATGCAATAAGAAATGTTACCTGCCAGGGTTGAGAGGTACTCCGCTTCGGAGGTAAAGCCGCAGCGATGCACGATCAGATCATCGTAATACGCGGTAAATCCTTCAGCCAGCCACAACATGTCGGTATAATTTTCCTCGCTGTAATTAAACATTCCAAGCGGAGCCGGGCGAAGGCGTTTTACATTCCATAAATGAAAATACTCGTGCGCCACCAGACTCAGAAAACCCGTGTAGGAACTTTCTGAAGCATACGACCAGCGGTTGGTTTGCAGCGTCGTTGAATTCATGTGCTCCAGCCCGCCGCCGCCGGCAGTGAGATTGTGTATAATAAACAGATAGTTTTTGCAGGGATGCTCACCAAAAATGGCCGTACACTCCTCAACAATCCGCGCCATATCCTTTTTCAACCGATCAACATTATAATTCCCCTCTCCAAACATGGCCACTTCATGCGGTATACCCGCCGCCGTAAAATTAAAGATGACGTGATTCCCGATTTCAAAAGGCGCATCCACCAAGCCATCATAATCCGGAGCTTTCAGCAGCCAGGGATTCGACGGCTCCACACGATCCAGCGCCACCGATATCTGCTTCCATCCCGGATAAGGTATCACTTTTACGTCCATGGATTGTTTCATCAACTGCTCCACATACATGAAAATGCTGGTACCGTTCAGGTAGGCATGTTCCTCATCAACAAAACTGGTGCGCACACTTAATTCATAGGCGTAAACCTTATAGGAAATGCTGATATGCGATACACCGGGCGTCAGAATGGTCCACGAATTCTTTGTTTTCTTGTTTACCACCAGTACATTTCCCTGTGCATCGCGGGCATTCACCGACTCCACATGTCTTGAAAACTCGCGAACCAGGTATGAACCCGGAGCCCAAACCGGCATTTTAATTTCCAGAGAAGCGGCTTTCCAGCCTTTAATTTCCATCTGCACGTCCACATAATGTGTTTGCGGCTCGGGAAAAGAAATGGTATAATTCAGCGAGGCTGATTTGGCGGACACGCTCAACAGGATCCATGAAATGAACAGGATCAACGGGAGAGCCCGCCTTACAGTAAGGAGAATTTGAGACATGTCACGAAAATAACGACTCGTTGCATACTCTCAACCCCTTTTAAAGAAATTCACAGCGATACCGGGAGGGACTAAAACCTGGGCCTGCGCTTGCCATCGCGAAAAAACAACCTCTTCAGGTGCCGCTCTGTCATCGCATAAATCAGAACGACTGCAAACAAAATCAAGGCAGCCAGTACGAAAAACAAAAGGTGATTGTTGTAAAAATACACTTCGGTAAGCACCACAAACATCAAGATGATGCTGGCAAATACCATCAGACAGCGACCGGCATACACATTGCCTTCGTACCAGGTGTCCTCATTTCGACGGGAGGACCGGGTACGATAGCCCCAATACGTATCCATTGATCCGGGGTCACGGTTCAACTTCAGGCCCAATGAAAAGAAACTCAGGCCACAAATCACACAAATTATTAAATATTCATTCATTAAAAACAGAAAAAACGGGGTTGTTCAATACAAATGTACTGCAGCCCCTGATACCATGCAAATTTTCTATCTGGAACCGCCCATCATCTGCATCATTTCGG
>JAEUTF010000191.1 GCA_016788185.1 Bacteroidia bacterium
AACCCGTGTTACATTCCATCCTGATCTGCATCAGAAGCATCCAATCTCCTGAATCACAAAGCAAATGAAAACATGAAAGGCGCTAAAACAGACCCGGTTCTAAGCAGCCGGTCACAGTAGAGAGAAACTTTGAATCGTTCCAGTTAAAATCGTTTACCCGGCCATCCGACACCATTGCCGGCTTGCATACTGGCTAAAAAAAATTATTTTTACGGATGCATATCATCCGCATCGCTTTTACGTTACTCCCCAAACCTCCCTCTCCTCATGAAACGCTTTCTTTTATTATCGGGTTATGGCCTGATCCTGCTTTTTATGGCTTGTTCGCCCGGAAACAAAGTAAGCATCGAAGACCACAACCTGAGCGATAGCCTGGATACGCGGCAAAATCTGGTTTTCGATTTCAGCCACGAACTGGCACCTGACAGCATCATCGGAAAATGGGACTCTACGGAATACCTGGGGATCAGTCCTGCCATAAAAGGATTGTTTAAATGGAACAGCGCCAAACAACTGGTGTTTAGCCCCTCGGCAGGGTTCAGGCCCGCTACGGAATACCAACTCAGCCCGAATACAAACCTGCTGCGTTTCTCGGGCGGCCGGCTCAGCCTGGAAGCTACCGTGCTCCGGTTCCGTACCGCCAGTCTGCAACTTACAGGGATGCAAACCTGGTGGACACTCAGCCAGGGAAGCACGGAAGCGCTGTGCCTGAATACCAGCATACATTTCAATTACGAAGTTGATCCGCAGCTACTCGCGCCCCTGATCAGCGGAGAAATCAACGGAAGAAAAGTACAGGTCAGCGTTCCGGCTCAGGCGCCCTCCTCCACGCTTGTGATCAGAGCGGATGGCATTAGCAGAGCGGAAGCCATGGATGGTACGTTTAGTGTTCGCATACAGCAAGGACTGAAATGCAGCGCCTGCGGCCTGGAAGCGAACCAGCTCCACTACATGTCCGGATTCAAGGCCGTTTCATCACTCGAGATCACCCAAACCGAAAGCGACTATGAAAACGGGGAGGGCATCATCCGCATTTATACCAACCAACCGGTGATGATGGCCGGGATCGAAGCCTTGCTTCGTGTCAAGCCCGCTACGTCTTTCCGGATTGATGCGCTTGAATCGGGCCTGATCCTCAGAGGCGCCTTTAGTGCAGGCAACAGCTACGAAGTAAACTTCAGCGGGGCACTGCAGGGCATGCTGGGGGGCACCCTGGGCCAGGATTTCAGCAGCTCCGTCAGTTTTGGAGAGCAGGAACCGGGCATCGCCTTCACCAGCGGAAAGGGCATGTATCTATCGTCGAAGGGCAGCCGTAAAATAGGTTTGCAGATCATTAACATTCCGAAAGTAAAGGTCTCGGTGTACAAAATTTTTGAAAACAACCTGCTGGCCTTTACCAACAACAACCGCTACGAAGACTGGTACGGTGAAGACGAAGGCAGCACCTTTGTTTACAACGATTATGACCTTGAGCGCTTCGGCAATAAAATTCTGGAACAGGAATACGAGGTTAAAGATTTGCCCCTGCAGGATGGCATCCGTCTGCTCAGTCTGGACTTCGACGATGAAATGCCGTTCCGCGGCGTATACCTCGTCAGCGCACGCTCCACAGAAAGTCAGTGGATCAAGGCCAGCAAGCTGGTTTCCGTATCCGACATCGGGCTGATGGCCCGCACGGGGCTGGACCAGGTCTGGGTATTTGCCAATTCCGTAAAGAATGCCACTTTTCTGCAGAACATCAGCGTTAGTCTCGTCAGCGCCAACAACCAGGTACTGTTTACCGGAACTACTAACGGAGAGGGGATGGTGAAATTTGAAGGACTCCACAGCCGCTTCCGTGATTTCAGGCCCGCCATGATCACCGCCCGCAGCGGAAACGATTTCAACTACATGCTGCTCGATGACACCCGCGTGGAAACCAGCCGTTTTGAAACCGGAGGATACCGCGAACAACCCGGCGGGCTG
>JAEUTF010000237.1 GCA_016788185.1 Bacteroidia bacterium
GAGGCCGGGCACACCCGATGAATCCATTGAAAAATTCTCATGATGCTCCACCCATGAACCGCTGATACTGAAGGCCAGAATGTCCATATCCCCGTCGTTGTCCAGATCACTCAGGGCCGGTGCGTTGACCCGGGAAGCATAGATGTTGGTCTGAAAACCTCCGTAATGGGTTTGTAATTGTTGCGCGATGGCTGTAAAACCTAAGCCGATTCCACTTGTAAAATCATTCCTGAACAAGGAAATGCCACCACCATTGTAGCTGAACAGATCCATGTCACCATCGGCGTCATAGTCATAGGTTTTTATCCAGCCTTCGAGCCCGTCCGGAAATTTACTCCTGTACTCCGGTGCGTAATAATACGAAGCCTTGTTGGCCACACCGGTATTGATAAAAGGATTGAGCCGGAAACTGGGCGCATCAAATTCAATCAGGTCCATTTTGTTGTCACCATCAAGATCAATTTCGGCAAAAACCGGTGTATTCATACCCCCTGCCCAGGGGTTCTGCAAACGCTGGCCGGCATGATACACAGCCACGCTCGTATCCCTGAACAATTGCAAAGTCTGGCTCTTGCTCTTTAAGCCAAGTACCATACTCAGTACCAACAGGGTAATTATTTTTCTCATCAGTTGATGATTAGTTTTTTAACATAAACCTGTGCTTCATTCCGAATGCTCACCAGATAGATTCCTGGCGACAATGCAGCGGTGTTGAGTTGCATCTGGCCGGTGAAAGAAACTGGCGGAATTACCTTCTTCCCTGTTATGTCGCACAAGTCCACGATGAACTGCTGGCCTGGACGGCTATCCTTTACCTGAATGTTGCAGGAGGCATCAGCGGGATTGGGTGACAGTGTAAAACCGAAACCTGAAGCCTGCGCCGGCAGGGAAGCCGATGTGAACTGGGTATAAAGCCGCATTCCGCCGGCATTGCATCCGGTAAGCAGGTCGTATTTCCCATCCCCGTCGATGTCCGATTTTGAAATGGTCACCCGCTTCGGCTCTATGATTCCCTGGAATGCTGAATCTAGCAAAGTAAAGGATCCTCCCAGATTTCCGTCAATGTTATTGTAATGATAAATCCTCCCCTGGTCAGAACCGACCAGCAACTCGTAGTTACCATTGATGTCGAAGAGCTGTGGCGCACTGTAACCGGCAATGGCACCTGACATCAAAACATTTACACCGCCGAATGCGGAGCTGACCAGCGTATATACAGGGCTTGCCGCGGATCCTGTATTTTCAAAATAATTCAGTGTGCCTGTCCGCTCACCCACCAGGAGATCGTTCTTCCCGTCGCGGTTTACATCAATGATCTGTGGAATGCTGTTGTTGCCGATATCGATTCCCTGAAACTGCGGAGAGGCGAATACAAAATTACATGCTGCACCAGGTGCGGCGGTATTCTGATAATAGATCAATGTGCCGTCGGCATTTCCCAGCAGCAAATCATCATCGTTATCGCCGTCGAGATCGCCGAAGGATGGATACAATCCGTATTGCGTAATGCCGGAAAGTCCGAGCCAGTCATCACTGATGAGGCTGAACGCGGGTTGTGTGACCGTTCCTGTATTTTTAAACCAGGCCAAACGGGAAAAAGCCAGGTTGGGATTGGCATTGTAATACTGATCGTTCCCAGCCACAATATCCGTCAGGCCGTCTTTGTCCACATCAAAAAAAGCAACATTAGCCGCGGTTCCCACATCCATTGTTTCATCAGCAATGAAGCGGTTCTTTATAAAGTCAAACACGTTGCTGCAGTTATCACCGGTGTTTTTATACCAGTGCAGATTAAAAAAATCCTCTCCTACCGTGGCAAAAGGACTCACCAGCATGTCCCTGAAACCGTCGTTGTCGAGATCGAGGTAATAGGCCGCAGGAAGGTTCTGCATATTTACAGAAATATCATACACGGGGAAAGCCGAATCCTGTGCGGTGATGACCGCTGAATCAGGAGTACCCCCGTTCAGAAGGAACAGCATGTTTTCACCGAGTATATCCCCGTTCAGAAGATCCACATCCCCATCGCAATCCTGGTCAAGCGGGGTAAGGACAGATCCCGAATGCCGCGATTTGTTTCCTTCCGGCTCAACCACCGGTGAGAAGCCGGACCGGCAATTCTGATTCAGCAGGCCGATGTTGGTGAGTCCGCTGAGTTTAAAATAGCCCCAGCAATAAGGCTCGAGCGTAAAAAGAAAGTCGCCACAGATCCCAAGCGAATCCATCGCATAGTTCTTGTGGTATTCGAGGTAATTGCTGGAATTGGCAAAGGTGATGATGTCCAGATCGCTGTCGCCATCTACATCCACAATCGCCGGCATGTTCACCTGGCTTACAAAGATGGGATTGTAAAAAGTGCCGTACCACGAGTACAGGGTATCGCGGAACAAGGTAAACTGGAGTCCGCTTCCTGCCGTGAAATCATTTCTCCAGATCCCCATGGCAGAATTGGAATAGGTGAATAAATCCAGATCACCATCGCAGTCGAAATCTGCAGAGCGTACCCAATCGTGCAGGGCAGGTAATTGTGAAATGTATTCCGGGTGGTAGCGATAGGCCCCTTGGCCATTGCTTCCGTTGTTCAGAAAAGTTGAAATGCGGTTCCCTACGCGGTCAAAGAAAAAAATATCCTTCAGGTTGTCGCCGTTGAGGTCAATTTCCACCGGAATGATGCTGTTGAATCCACCGGTCCAGGGAAATGCCAATGTATCGGAATTGATCAGGACGGGCGGACGCTGATCGAGGTACAGGAATTGCGACTGGGCGCTGGCTGCAGTGGAAAGTCCGGTTAAAACAAGGACTTTATAAATAAATCGCATAAGGGTAAGAGGGCTTGTTCTTTCCAAAGATAGGGGGATACCTGCGTACATGGGGCGGAAAACGGGGTGATTTTTACACCTGACAGACACAATAAGCACGAACCCTGCATTTTGTGCTGTCTGAAAAAGGGAAATGGAAGATAAAAACCGACTATGGTAAAAGAAGTTTTCAGCCTAAACAATTGATAATCTCTGCCTTGTTTCAAGCAATGGGGATGAAAACCATATCAAAGTGCAATGTTTTCATTTTCGGATTGAACCACCATCTTCGATATCACACCCAAAGCCTTATTGAAACATCGGTGAAGACGGTCATCGTAATTTCCCGTTTCACCGGTCCTGGCCGGAAAAATTTATGATTCACATGCTTCAAAAAGCTACCTTCGTTAACCGAAAATTCCAGCCATGCCCTCATTCGATATTGTCAACGAAGTTGACCTTCAAAAACTCGATAATGCCATCAATGTAGCCATCAAGGAAATCACCAACCGATACGATTTCCACGGCTCGAAAACCCAGGTCGACCTGGATAAAAAAACAATGATAATCAATCTTTTAACCGAAGACGACATGCGGGTAAAAGCC
>JAEUTF010000268.1 GCA_016788185.1 Bacteroidia bacterium
TAGTCGGAAATGAAAAAACGGTGTTTGCCGGCTTTGGCGGTATGCAGCAACTGCGCTTCATCGAGTACCCATTGCACATGATGCGCCACGATACGGGCCGAATCAAAAATGTTCACACGACCCTTGTAATATTGTTCAATCTCCGGGCGTATCAGCGGATAATGCGTGCAGCCCAGAATGAGGCTGTCGATATTTTTCAGTTTGGGTCTGCTGAGGTAATCGTGGATGATGGTTTTTGAAATTTTATTGTTGAAGAATCCTTCTTCAATCATGGGCGCCAGCAGGGGAGTGGCCAGGGAAGCCACATGAAGCTTTTTTGATTTCCCCTTCAGTTTGGAGGCGTATACATCCGATTTGACCGTGGCTTTGGTGCCGATGACGCCAATGTTTTTTGCACCGGCCTGTGCGCTCACATAGTCCACCACCGGATCAATGACATTGATCACAAGGGCTTTGTTTCCCACGTGTTTTTTCACCGTATCAAAGGCCACCGACGAAATGGTGTTGCAGGCAATGATGATGGCCTTGCAGTTGAACTCCAGTAAAAAGTCGCTGATCACCTGCGACCATTTTCGGATGGCATCCGGTGATTTATCGCCATAGGGTAAGTGCGCGGTATCCCCGAAATAGACCAGTGTTTCATCCGGCATCAGTTCATGGATGGCGCTGGCAACGGTCAGGCCGCCAATACCGGAATCGAATATTCCCAGCGGGCGGGACGAGGGAGAAATTTTTCGGGGCATGATCAAAAGTAGAAAATATTTGAGATCGGTTTTTCAGACGCTTGCCTTGCGCCGTTCAGGACGCATACAGCAACAAAAAAAGCCCGGTCAGGATACCGGGCCTTTGCTGTTTATTTCAGAAGGAATTTATTTCAATCCGAGTTTCCCTTTCACCAGGGGCAATACATCATCGCCTTCCTGGGCGAAGAGCAGGGTACCTGCACTGGTGTCAAAGATGTAGCTGAACTTATTGTCCTTGGCCACGGCATTGATGGCTTCTTCCGCCTTTTTCAGAATCGGGGTGTAGAGTTCCTCTTTCTTTTTCTGCATCGAGCTTTGTGCCGACTCCTGGAAAGATTGAATACGCTCTTCAAGGTCGCTGATCTCTTTCAGTTTCGCATCCCGGATGGGCTCTGCCATGGAGGCCTCTTTGGATTTGAAGTCGGAGATTTTACCCTGGTATTCAGCCGTCATGGTTTTTAACTGGTTCTCGAGCGACTGGCCAAACTTCTGCAGGGAAGAGTCGGCGTTTTTGGTTTCCGGCATCAGGCTCAGCAACTGCGTGGAATTGATGTGTCCGAATTTAAGGGTGCCCTGGGCTTGTGCAGTGATGTTCAGTCCGAGCAATAGGCCACAGAGAATGGCAAGGATTCTTGTCATGGTAAATAGGTTATTGATAAGTATGTGAAATTGTTATTTTCTGTCATCAGCTCCACCGCCGGCATTGCCCGCCGGTGCGGAAGGAGCGCCGCTGCCGCCTTTTCCTTCTCCGGATTTGGAGTCGCCACCCTTGGTGCCGGCTTTGTAACCCATTGCCGCCAGAACGTCATCGCTCTTGTCGTATTTGGGATTGGTGTACAGCATGACCAGGTCACCGGATTTATCAAAAATCACCGCGAATCCCTGATCGGTTGCAATTTTCTTTACGGCGTTGTAGATCTTGTCCTGAATGGGTTTGATCAACTCCTGCTTTTTCTTGAAGAGTTCACCTTCGTAACCGAACTTCTGCTTTTGGTATTCTTTCACCTCTTTTTCCTTGTTGGTGATTTCCTGCTCGCGCTTACGACGCATCTCTTCGGTCAGCAGAATTTGCTCGGCCTGGTAATCCTTGTACAGTTTGTC
>JAEUTF010000026.1 GCA_016788185.1 Bacteroidia bacterium
CCTTATTACCGCATTAGAAGACAATCCTAACCAATAACCGAGATCCAGAAAAATGGCAGAAGTACAAAGCAACGAACAGGACTCCGGTAAAGGCGGGAAACATAAAAAAGTCAGAGCCAAGAAACAGAGTACCCACATCGATATGACTCCGATGGTGGACCTTGCCTTTCTGCTGCTGACCTTCTTCATGCTCACCACCACCTTTGGCAAACCAAAGACCATGGAGATTAACATGCCGGTCAAGCCTGACAATCCCGAAAACCAGCAATTGGTAAACAACGCTGTAACCATTCTGCTGAGCGGAGAAAATAAGATTTACTGGTATTTCGGTGAGTTAAAGCCTGAAACCCAGTTAACGGCCACTGACTATTCCAACGACGGCCTCAGAAAACTCTTTCTTGACAAAAACAGCTATGCGGTTGACAAGATCAAGCAATTGCGTGAAGAGGCTTTGAAAACCAATATGGCCGACACGACCCTCAAAAGAATGGAAGTGGAGGTGAAAGGAGAAAAGAGGGCCCTGATGGTCCTGGTGAAAGCCGACGACAAAGCAAAATACAAAAATGTGGTCGATGTACTCGATGAACTGAACATCACCATGGTGGGCAAGTATGCCATTGTGGACATCGGCCAGAAGGAATATGATCTGATTAATAACTTCAAACCGGGACCATAACATGGCAGATATCTTTTCACCCTCCTGGGACGACGCCATCAACCCCGAAAGGGCCGACCTGGTGTTTGAGAACCGTAACAAGGATTACGGAGCTTATCCCATCCGCAAGAGCTATACACGTACCACTGCCCGTGCCCTGATCACTTCACTGGCCCTGTTTTCCTTTCTGATCAGCCTGCCGGTAATTGTCAAACTTATCAGTGGCTACGAAGTAGAGAAAAACGACAAGCCGGTTGAAGTAACGGTGGAATTGAAAGAACCGCCGCCCATCGACAAGAACGAACCGCCCCCTCCTCCCCCTCCCCCTCCGCCTCCCACCATTGAGACGGTAAAATTCACACCTCCTGTGGTGGTTGACCGTGAGATCGAAGACGAAGAGCAGCCACCTCCTCAGGAACAACTCAGTGAAACTAACGTAGGTGTGGTAACGCAGGAAGGTGACGAAAACGCCACGGAACTTCCACCCGAAGAGCCCGTGGCCGATCCGGATGCCGGCAAGGTTTTCACGTATGTGGAAGAACAACCAACCTTCCCCGGCGGTGAAGCCCAGATGTATGAATACCTTCAGAAGAACATCAAATACCCGCCTCTGGCACGTGAAAACGGCATTACCGGAAGGGTTTACATGACCTTTGTGGTGGGTCCCGACGGCGATATTCGTGATGTAAAGGTGCTTCGCGGCATCGGCGCAGGCTGTGATGAAGAAGCCATCCGCGTAGTGAAGGCGATGCCGAAATGGAAACCCGGCAAACAAAATGGCCGCTCGGTTAACGTTCAATTCAATATGCCGATCAACTTCACGCTGAAATAAAAGTGATGTTTGAATTATACAACCCCGTTTCTTCCGGAAGCGGGGTTTTTTATTGATCATATAGACTTTTCAAGAGGGGCATGTAATACAAGCACATCCCGAAATTCTGAACAGGACTCAGGATTTTAGAACGCTGCGACGACAGGCTTTGCTGATCATCAAAAGCCGAATTGACGTATCTTTGAGCATGGCCAAAACCCCCACTCTTTATCATTTCACACTGATCATGACCGGGCTGTATGTGTTGCTTGGGCTCTTTGTCATGTTCGCTCCACAAATGGAAAACATACTCCCGGGCTGGAAGCACTGGTTGCTGGGCGCCATGCTGATCGGCTATGCCTTTCTTCGCTATCGCCGGCTTCAGACCTTGAGAAAAACCATGGAAGAAAGAAACGATCAGGCCTGAACATCGGCATGGATCCGTGCAGATAGTCTGATAAAATCGCTTAAGCCGGGGAGGATATCCGCAAGACCGATACTACCAGACGACCAGAAAAGCTCAACACCCGGGATAAAAGACAGGAAATCAACGTAAAGACCTGATAAAGACTGATAAAAAACAGTTTTTACCCTTTTTACAATCCAATTACTTTATGATCTTTGCAGAGAGGCGAAAGACGCCTCTTTTGCGTTTATTTATTCAGATGAAAAAGCTACTTGTACTGCTGGCCGGCTGGAGCTTATTAGCCTCCTGCGGTACGGATTTTAACAAGCCGTACAGCGATACTCCCACTTCAGGAAAAGTAAACATTGCCGGCGACGAAACCCTGGAACCACTACTGGATGCCACGGCCGACACGTTTATGGGTTTGTACCGGTATGCCACACTGAATGTCGGTTACAAATCCGAATCAGCCTGTTTCAGGGACCTGCTCAATGATTCGGTGAAAGTGATTCTGGCCACGCGTAAACTCAACCAGGAGGAAGAAAAAGTTTTTCAGTCGCGCAACCTGATCCCGGTTACCACCAAAGTTGCCATCGACGCCCTCGCCCTCATCGTCAACCGGGAAAATACCGATACCCTGCTCCGCATGGAACAGTTGCGCCAGATCCTGGCAGGGAACATCAGCCACTGGAAAAACATCAATCCTTCTTCATCACTCGGAGAGATTCGTTTTGTTTTTGACAACAACGGATCCTCTACGGTTCGCTTCCTCAGCGACAGCCTGATGGGTGGCAGCACGACTTTTCCAGCCTTCTGTTTTGCGGCCAAATCAAACAGCCAGGTCATCGATTATGTGGAACAAAACCGAAATGCCATCGGGGTCATCGGCGTCAACTGGATCAGCGATAAGGATGATCCGAAAATGCTGAGCTTCAGCAAACGCATCAAGGTGGTTTGGATCAGCACCGCCAAAGACCCACTGTACCCTGATGATTATTTCGGACCCTTTCAGGCCTATCTCTTTACCGGAGACTACCCCCTGAAACGTGAAGTTTACATGATCAACCGTGAAGGCAGAAATGGCCTTGGCACAGGCTTTGCCTCTTTCATGGCCGGCGAACAGGGACAACGCATTGTGCGTCTCGCCGGATTACTTCCCTCCTCCCCCTACACCCGAGATATCCGATTGAAATAATAAAATGATACGCATCAACATCTCCGCAATGAAAAGTAATATTCTTCCCATCTTCTTCCTGTTGTTTTCACTTTCTGTGAAGGCTCAGACGCTGAAGGACGCGATCCGGCTGAATGAAAACGAACAACAGGATGCGGCCGAGGCCATGTACCAGCAATTGCTGGTGAAAGAGCCTGCCAACGGTAACATTTACTATTTCTACGGAGAAAATTACATCGATGCGGAACAACCTGAGAAGGCCGCAGAAGCCTTTTCCAGAGGACTGGCGAAGGATCCCGCCAATCCCATTAACCTGATCGGACAAGGTGAACTGAAGTTAATGGATGGTGACCTGAATGGCGGGAAAGCACTTATTGAACAGGCTGTAAAAATTGCAGCCGGCAAAAACGCACTGGTACTGATGGAAGCAGGGGAAGCTTTCATGCGTTACAAAAAAGGCCAGGACCTCATGAGTGCCCAGACTTATCTGGAAATGGCGGCTAAAATGGAGCCTAAAAATCCGGAAGTATACAACCTGCTTGGCGACCTCTACTCTGAACTCAACAATGGCACGATGGCCGCCAACAATTACAACAAAGCACTGGACATCGACAAAAACCAGGTGAAGGCTTTGCTGCACAAGGGTCAGTTGTATAAACGTTCCACCAATTTTGACGGTGCGATGATTGAATTCGAAAATGCCGTTAAAATTGATCCCAATTTCGCACCCGCCTACCGTGAGATGGGCGAAGTGAACTTCAAAAAGCGTCAGACAGAAGCCGCCAAGGAAAATTACAGGAAATACCTGGAACTCTCTAAAAATAATACAATGGCGCGACTGCGTTATGCCTTCTTCCTCTATGACAGTGAAGATTTCAAAACAGCTCAGGCCGAAATCAACAACATCAGCCGGGTGGATTCTTCCAACCTCTACATGATGCGCATCATGGCTTATGTTGCCTATGAAAACGCATTAAACGACACTTGTCTGAAAACCATTTCCAAAGTATTCGAACTGACGGCTGCTGACACCAGCCGCCGTATCGGAAAAGATTATGCCTATTATGGAAAGGCACTGTCGAAAACAGGCAATGATTCGCTGGGCACCGAGTACCTCTGGAGAGCCATCAGCACCGATCCCAGAAACGGTGACTTATACGATGATCTGGCGAAAACCGCCACGAAGGCTAAAAAATACGAACTGGCTGTGAAAGCCTACCAGGAAAAAATTGCCAATGTGAGCAAGGTGACCAGCGGAGACTTCTTCAGCCTCGGCCGATCACTGTATTCGGCAAAACGCTATCCGGAAGCCGACAGCGCCTTCAGCAAAGTAACGGAACTCAGCCCCAACTGGCCCAACGGGCATCTGTACCGGGGCCGCACCAACGGTCAACTGGATTCGACCTATACTTCACTCGCGGCCATCCCTCATTACCAGAAG
>JAEUTF010000044.1 GCA_016788185.1 Bacteroidia bacterium
CGATCGTTTCGGCCACAAACACGCCTTCTTCTTCGGCCTTGTGTGCGAGCATGGGGCCTTTCACCACATCGCCGATGGCATAGATGCCGGGAACATTCGTCTCCAGCTTCGCGTTTACGGCTATCCTTCCCCGTTCGTCCAGCTGCACACCGGCCAGTTCAAGTCCTAGTTTTTCGGTGTACGGCGAACGCCCTGCGGATACCAGGCAATAATCACCGCTCAGCTCGAGCGTTTTGCCGTCTTTGTTGGCGCTGGCGCTGAGCTTTACGGTTTTGCCTTTTACTTCCACTTTATTTACGCTGTGGTCAAGGTAAAAGTCAAAACCCGATTTCTTCAGGATTTTCTGCAGCTCTTTTCCCAGCGACCGGTCCATGGAGGGGATGATGCTGTCGGCGTATTCCACCACGCTTACTTTTGAGCCCAGCCGGGCATACACGGATCCCAGTTCGAGCCCAATCGCCCCTCCGCCAATAATCATCAGATGCGTGGGAATTTCTTCCAGCTTCAATGCTTCGGTGGAGGTGATCACGCGTTTTTTATCGATGCTGATTCCCTTGAGTACACTCGGCTTGGAGCCGCTGGCAACAATGGAATAGGTGGTTTGCAGGTCCTGCGTGCTTCCATCCTCTGCCGTGACCCGGATGGTCTTGTGGTCGACGAAACTTCCGTGACCATGGTATACATCCACTTTGTTCTTCTTCATCAGGAAGCGGATGCCATCGGCGTTTTGTGAAACCACTTCGGCTTTGCGCCGGATCATCTGGGCGAAATCAATTTCCAGGTTTTTAATTTTGATGCCGTGTGCTTCAAAACGATGCCTGGCCTGGTCGTAGTGTTCGGATGAATCCAGCAATGCCTTGGAGGGGATGCAGCCAACATTCAGGCAGGTGCCTCCGAGCGATGGATAACGTTCAATAATAGCCGTCTTTTTTCCCAGTTGGGCAAGACGGATCGCGGCCACATAACCTCCGGGACCGGAGCCGATCACAACAACATCGTACAAGGACATAATTTTATAGAAACTTGGTGCTGTAAAATTAAGAGGAAAAGAGATGTGAAGGCCTTCAACCCCCGCGCCTGAACAGTCGCGTTAACAAGGTGATTGACAGGAGGAAGGCGGCACACCCATACGCGCTCTTGCCCAGCAGGTCGCCGTGCCGGCTGTAAAAGCTGAGCGTATTGTTGTAGTTCAAGACCTGTTTTATCGCGGCCGGAACCCACCAGGAGGTGGCCTGTGAGATTTGCCCTTTCTGATCAATGAAGCAGGAGGTGCCGGTGTTGGCAGAACGGGCAATGCTTCTGCGGTGTTCGATGGCCCGCAGGCGGGCGTACTGGCAATGTTGCCGGTAGCCGGGGGTATCGCTCCACCAGCCATCGTTGGTCATGATGCAGATAAGGTTGGCGCCACGCCGCACGTATTCCCCCACATAATCGCCGTACACCGATTCGTAGCAGATCACCGGAGCGGCCATCACACTGTCGCCGCTGAACACCGTGGGCCATTCCTGCACCCCAAGACTTCCGGTGGTACCGCCCAGATCGAT
>JAEUTF010000052.1 GCA_016788185.1 Bacteroidia bacterium
GGTAATATCCTGAAAAAAGATCCGGTCCTCAGTGATGAAAAGCAGGGGAAAGCGCGCGATGCCATGCAGGTTTGGGCTAACGGCGGTGTGTATCTGTTTTTCTGCCTGGCCGATGCCGTGTATCCCGGCCTCTTTCTCTCCACCGCCGCGGTGAGCATCTCCATCTCCACGTCCGACACCCTTTCGTCAGAGATCGGCATGGCCCTGAAGGGTAAAACGATCGACCTCCTGCGGCTGAAGAAAACCACGGCTGGGATTTCGGGCGGAATCAGCCTGGCCGGAAGTCTGGCGGGTCTGGCCGGCGCACTGGCCGCCGCTGCCATCTGCATGATCAGCCTGGAGGGAATCTCTGGGGAGTACTGGCTCATCATTGCTCTTTTTGGCCTGGCAGGGATGTTCATCGACAGCCTGCTCGGCTCTGCCTTGCAGGTAAAGTACTTTAACGAGGACCTGCAGGCGTGGAGTGACCGGCCCACGGACCGGAGTTCAAAACGCAAGGGCATGGTCTGGATCGGCAATGACACGGTCAATGTACTTAGCCAGTTGCTGGGCTGCGGAATTTTTCTTGCCTGGCTTTTCCTCGCCAGATCCCATTAAGACTCTTTCATGAAGCAAACTTAAACAAAGCTCCATCTTCCATCCTTCACCCTTCGGCGGCTGATTTTAACGGCTGGGTCATTTTCAGGATACAGATCCTTCACATGCGATCTACTTTTGCTTCATCTAATACATATACATCTACAAAAACCATGAAAAAGTACTACTTATTAAGCGCCGCCCTTTTATGTTCGGCTTTCAGCTTTGCCCAGCCTGTTTTACAGGCCAGTAAATTTTACACCCCCGGAACGGTGATTCATTACCAGGCTTTGGATGCCACTTCCCTTACACCGGGAACCGCGGGTGCCAGCCAGACCTGGAATTTTGCCAATGCAGTCACTACCGGTGAAACCTATACGCATACGTATATGCTGCCTGCCGGTACGCCGTACGACACGGCTTACACTGCTGCCACCCTCGTTGCGGAAGTGACGTCCAACGACCCCGGCTTCACCACGTCCTACATGTACCAGAGCAAGAATTCGTCCAATGCACAATACCTCGGAACCGGACTGCAGAAAAACGGAACTTCCCTGCTTTACAAATACAACGATCCCCAGCTGATCTTCAATTTCCCGGTAAATTTCGGCTGGACCGCTTCGGATCCCTTCGCGGCAAGTTTCAGCATGAGCATGGGCGCCTTTACGTATACTGTTTACCGTTATGGCATGCAAAGCGCAGTGGCTGACGGTTACGGAACGCTGGTCACCCCGGGCGGCACCTATCCCAACTGCCTTCGTGTAAAGTATCGTCAGGCCTATACCGACTCCGGGGTAGTTACCGGCATCCCTTCTCCTCCGGATGTGACCCAGAACATCAAAACGCTTTACAGCTACATTGATTTAAGCGGTACCGTCGCGGTGGAACGATTTGCCCTTACCATCGACTCCATCTTTGATTCAAGCGGACTCATCGTCGACAAGTTTGCACAGTTCAGCGGCAGCAACGCTACCGGACTCAACCCTTTGCCCCAGTCAAAAAACATCAGCCTGCACCTGTATCCGAACCCGGCTTCTGACCAGGTTGAACTTCAGCTTCCCGACGGAAAAAACGGAGTGTTCCTGGCTGAAATCTTCGACATGACCGGCAAGGTTGTTCTTCGCCGGCAGATACAAGCCGG
>JAEUTF010000054.1 GCA_016788185.1 Bacteroidia bacterium
CATGGAAGGGGTCCAGTCGTTGTGAAAATTCAGGTTGTGTACGATATCAAACTCCAGCTTCCTGCTTTTAACAAATCCCGGCAGGAAAAACTGCCAGAGATAATAATACAGTAAAGCGCCGCGACCGCCTTTCTTCCAGAAACGTGCCCAGTAGGGCAGGTCATAATAGACAAAGCGGATGTTGGCATATACATCGGAGGGATGTTCGGCCATGTAACGCTCGATGTCCTTCCTTGTATTTTCGCGCGTCACGGCTATGACCCCGTTGAAACGGGCTATCTGCATGATAAAATTCCAGCCCATGCCATCTTCCGATCCGTGATAGGGATTCACCGCATAGGCACTGACCAATACTGTTTTCTGCTTTTTCGTTTCCATGTTCTGGTTCTCCGTCAGGCCGATTGGCTGGTCCACCGGTCCTGCTTTTGTTCTTCACTTCTGATTTTAATAACCCTGGCGGGAACACCGCCGATCACCGCGTTGGCAGGCATGTCCTTGTTCACCACCGCTCCGGCCGCTATGACGCAGTTGTCGCCGATGCTGACCCCGTCGAGAATGGTGACTTTGGCGCCGATCCAGCAGTTGCGGCCGATGTGGATTCCCCTGCGTTCCGTACCCTGAAGGCGGATGAGTGCATCCATGTCGGGGAAACGGTGATTTTCGGGATGACAACTCAGGTAAGGACCGATGATGCAATCGTCGCCGATACTCAGGCCACCGGCACCGCCGAGGTGTGCAAATTCTCCGATGCCCACATGGCGGCCAATGCGGATGAAACGGCCCGGGTCGTTGAAAGAAAACGATACTTTCAGGCAGGAATGACCGCCAATCCACGAATAATCGCCGATGAACAATCCTTCCTTACCCCAGGCGGTGATGCTGACATAGTCGCCTAACTGTACGGCCTTGCCGAAATGAGCACGACTCTGTCCCCGCAGGCGCAGACCTTTGCCGCAGAAGAGGAGCAGCGAACGCCGGGTGCGGAACAGTTTCAGGGCGCGCAGCCAGGCCAGTGCTTTGTCGTACACGAAAGCCAGCAGCACTCCGCTGCTCACCGCAGGATCGAGGCTGAAAGCGGGATTCTTCCTCCTGCCGGCCATAAGGATAAGGCTTCTCAGCATATTACATTTTCCAGAAGGTGGTCTGACAGACAAAAAGGCCCATGGGCGCGAAGCCGCTGAAGCGGCGCATCTCTTTATCCTTTAGGAGTTCTGCTCCCACCCAGTTCACGGGATTGTCGCTGTTGTCCAGCACCAGCCATCCGCCTTTCCTGATTTTATTCATCATCACACGAATGCAATCGTTGCGCCGTGTATAGTCGTTCATGCAGTCAATCAGCACCAGATCGAGGCTTTGGTCCGGGATCAGGGCCATGTCGCCGGTTGTCGCCGCTCCCTCCATCACCTTCATGCGGATGTTTTTCTCGTGAAAACGCAGGGGACTTTTCCGGATGGTCTCCTGGATGAAACCGGCCCAGGATGCGCTGTGCTCATAGGTGGTCACCTCCGCCCCTTTTTCCAGGAACCAGAGGGTGGAATTTCCACCGCCGGCCTCTACCACCTTCATGCCCGGCTGCACGATACCTTCCAGAAATCGGATGGCATCCATCACCAGGAATGGAACCGGTTCGGGAAGAATCGGCGATTTGCGCGACTGCATCCAGGTTTTAAATACATAGGGCAACTGCATCACGCTGTACATCGACGGGCGGTGTCCTTCATAATCGGTAAAACGAAGCGAGGCCTTCAGCGAGGCCTCCCGGCCATCGTCACAGGTCCACTCCAGGGTGGTCCTTCCCAGCAATTGGTCAATCACAGGGGTGGTGTAACGTGCCGTTACATTGTGCTGGTTGGGCGGAGTCAGTTGATTTCTTTTCATGATGATAAGTTAAGGTTGGGGTGCTTATGCGGCAGCTGAAATGTATTCCTTCATTACAAGCTGTACGGTTTCCTGAAGATTGGTATTGTTGATGACCAGGTAATGCTGTTTTTTCGCCGAACGACCCAGCTCCTCAAACAAGGCTTTGTATTCGCTGGTCAGCTGATTGATATCCGACTCCGACATTTCCTGCTTCCTCCGGTAAATCACTTCGGCAGGGGCAAATAAAAACACGTTTACCTGCGGCTTAAAGACGAAATGATAACACCAACGCAGAAATTTCCTTGGCAGCACGATGTTGGACCTTCGTGCATCAATGATGAAATCGAAATAATAACGGTCATACAAAACGGTATATCCGCGCAGGGTGTACCGGAAGTAGATGTAATACTGTCCCACCAGGTAATCCAGGTAGTAATAGAGGAAACGGAAAAAAGAAGATATTACATTGCGGTTGGAACCCTGCCGCGGCAGTCGCTCGCGGGTTTTCTGCTCGGCTTCCTTCCTGCCATGCAGGTATGTGCTCAGGATGGGAAGCAGGGAAGGACGGTGGCGCAAAACCACTGTTTTCTGCCGGTACTTCCGCTCCAGCATCCCCTTTACCTCGTCAATGATGGTGGATTTTCCCGCACCATCCACTCCGCTGAAGGTAACGGTAAGGCCATGGTGACAAACCGAATCGCGGAGGACATCCCCCACGTAACGTACACGGTGAAAGATGCGACGAAATCCCCGGTTCACGGAAAGGCTGCTCACATGGGTCCGGATCTTTTTAGCAAACCTGGTTTTGTACTCGTACAATTCATCCAGCACATTGATGTTTACTTTGTAGCGGCCCGTGAGGTGAGTGAAAATTACGGCTCTCTCCTCGGCGCCGAACGCGCTGAAATAATCCCGGTACTTCTGCGGCACCGACGATTCGTTGAGAAGGTAAAACAACATGATGTACTCGAAATTGTGGTGGTGGGAAGCCAGCTTCAGCCCTTCCCGGCTCAGGATATGTCCGTCCAGCACTTCATCCGGATCGAGATACAGGATACCCTTGCGGTCGAAGCGGTGCAGCAGATCCAGCTCGAGGTAGGAGCCGTCACGGAAATAGAGACTGATGAAGGTGGCAAACGACTTTTTGTTAAAATGCATTTTCTCAATGCCGGATCCCTCCCGAATAATCTCCAGGAATCGACCCTTCTCCTCGTGTCCGATGACCATATCGATGTCAGAGGACTCGGGCAGGGCGGCCATGCCGGGATGAATGAACTTCAGCAACGCATAGCGCAGGGAGCTGATCTCCCTGAAAAAATACGCTATAAACGATGCGCGCTGGTTCATCTTTATTTGATGCTTTTCTTCATCATGGACAGGCTATCTTCAATGGCTGCTGTCCAGGCGGTGATCATCCACTGACTCTGCATGAGCAATTCCTTTTCGCCGAGGTACTGCCGCACATAATGGCTCACGTTGAAGAGAAGGTAAAGCGCATGGTGCAGTTGCACCTTGATGCCGTATTTCTGTATCATGTGCATAACCAGGGGCTGGCGGCTCCAGGAGTGGATGGCGTCCCTGACTTCAGGATAATTTTTCCGCTGCTGTAAAATGACGCTCTGGTAGCTGAAGTGAAAGAGGTCAAAGAGCATGGGGATGCCGTTTCTGGCCATCTCCCAGTCGTACACATATAGGCGTTGTTCGTCGCAATACATGTTCCAGGGTGTGAAGTCGCCGTGTGAAACGGATACCGGCACCGTTAGGCCCTGGGGCAATTCGAGGTAGAGTTGACGGAGCAGTTCCACGAGACGGAGGGTAGCCGTCTGGTCGATCGTGTTGATGAAGACCAGTTCGCGGTTCAGGAAATCCATGTTCGAACAGAGCGTACTCCAGGCTTCTGTTTCGGAAAGCGCCTTGCGCTCGTGGCTGAGGGCGTATAATTCGGCCAGCGCGGCGATATGAATGGCCGTGATGCGCTCGGCGGAAATACAGATCCTTGGCTTGACATCCGACAAACGGGCATGCCCGTTGACCCGCTTCGAAATGCTGGGCAGACTCAATGTACTGAAGTCGTAATTACTGAGCGTTTTTACCATGTTGTATTCGTTTTCAACCAGCTTTTCAGCCTCTTTCGTTAACGGAATTTTTATGAATGCGCTCTCCCGTTTTCCGGTCTGTACATGCAGCACGATCTTCCGGGTGGCGCCCCGCGTACCGGTGAAGAAGCTGCAGGATTCGGCATCGTCCATTCCGTAACGCTCTTGTACTGTTTCAAACAGCTTTTGTTGCACCAGGAAACTACCTGAAAAGAGAAAACTCCCTTGTCCCAGTTTCCAGGCAAGCCGGGTCAGCGTTTTGTATAAACCCGATTTAAGCGAAGCGGCATTGTAGAGGGAGAGATGTCCGGCTTCACGGCTATGATTCGGGAAAAACCAACGGATGCTGCCATCGGGATTATTGATAAAGGCCATTTCCATCCAGGGACCTTCGTCGCTGTTGGATAGGTACAATCTCATGCTGGAGGACTGCAAATCCGCCACCAGCAGCGGAGCCGCTTCCGGATCACCCGTGGCACCTGAACATGGACCTTTCTGCTCTCCCATTAGTTTTTTGGAGGGATCCAACACGTAAAGGTCACTGCCGGGAGCAAACAAATCACGTAAAAGAAGCAGATCGGTAAGGTAAATTGCCTGGGTTTTCATGGCCGGTATGGCCCTTTATACGCCGACGCTCGCCGAGAGGTTCCGCGGCAAGCGAGAAAACGAGGAATAAATAGAAGAGGATACCGTAATTGGTTTCACCGAAAATCCCGAACTCGGTCATGGAATTGATCAGCAGCGGTATCATCAGCAGTCCGCTCATGAACCTGGAACTACGGTCGGCGACACGGCGCAGGGTCCAGAAAAACACAGCGAGTTGTACGAGTACAATCGAAAATCCTACCAGTCCGAGGCCGAGCAAGACCTGGAGGAAGGTATTGTGCGTCATGGCTCCGGCATAGGCATTGAGCGACTCGAACTTATCAGCATAATCGATGCGCATGTAGCCGTATCCCAACCAGGGTTCACGGGGGAAATTGTAGGTGAGCAGATCGTGCCAGAAGGGAAGACGGCCGGTGAGGGTAATCAATTCCGACAGCTGATCCTGTTTTACGAAAAAAGACCATCCGGCAAAGGGAATCAGCGCCAGAGCAACGGCGAAGAAGAGTACCCGGTGAAGCCGTTTGCCATTGGCAAAAGCATACATCAGCAATACCAGCATGAGGGCGATGAAAGAGGAGCGCGAACCGGTAAGCAGGAGCAGCTGCACCAGCATGCCCATCGCCAGGAGGATGCTGATCCTCCATTTCTTATCCTGCTGCACCCGGGGCAGAAGGCAGGTGATGCCGATCACGAAGAGCATACCCAGTTCATTGGGATTGATGATATAGCCGCCCAGGCGACTCACGGATCCGCCGTGGGTAAGGCGATAGAAATGATCGGGATCGAGGAGGAGTCCGGCCGCAAAGCAGAAGCCGGTCAGCACCACGGCCGGAGCAATCAGCCGTTGCAGGCTGAAGGCGTCGCCGGGATGCTGCTGCCGCCACATCAGCAGGAGACGGATGTAGAGGAAGGCGAAGAGAAATCCTTCCGCATCCATCAGCCATTGCAGCAGGCTGGCGCTGAAAGAACTGCTCCATAACAGCGAGGCAGCCCCGAAGAGGAGATACAATCCGTACAGCCATATGGGCAGCGGATTGGCAAGGGTTGCTGATCCTGCAGCCACTTTTCTCTGCTGAAAAAAAACGCTGATAAACAGCAGGAACGTGAGGGCGATGCGAAGCCCGGCTTTCAGCGTCTGTACCAGCACGAGGTTGTCGGAGAGCATGAAATAGGAGGCTATGCGCAGCGTGAGTACCAGGATCAGGAAATTCCGGCCTGCCGCAGGTGCAGCGCTCCACAAAGAAGGTTTATTCTTCATCGCAGCACCGCGTTTTTAACCTGATACACATCGAGTAGCCTGCGGGCCACAGCCAGCCAGTTGAACTCCCGGCTCACCATTTCCCTGGCCCGTTCTCCCATTTCGGTATGCAGGCCCTGGCGGTAATACTTTTCAAAATCAAAGAGTGCTTTTTCTATGCTGGCGGCATTGCTCTGACGCAGGTGCAGGCCGCAGCGGTATTGCTCCACCTGCTGCCCTACATTGGTGGCTGTGCTCACCATGAGTGTCCTTCCCAAGGCACCGGCTTCCAACACGGCGGTGGGTGACCCTTCTGAGCGGGAGGGATGGCAAAAGAGGTCCATGTTGGCGATCCGGTTCAGCTTGTCTTTGCCGTAGCGGGCACCCATAAACTGCACCCGTTCGCTGATGCGGAGCTGCCTGCACAGGGCTTCCAGTTTCGGCCGGTCAGGACCATCGCCAATGAGCCAGAGCTCGCCGTCTCCTTCTTTCCGGCAATAAGCCGCGAAGCCTTCCAGCAGGGTATCGAGTCCTTTGTAATAGATATCGAGGCGGCCGCAGAATCCGAAAACCGGATTGCGGCGCCGTTGCATGTTGCTGAAATCAAAATGAAGTTCACTGAAGTCCTGGCCATTCGGTATCACCACTTTATTCTGCAGCCGCACCACGCTGGCGATGTGATCAAATTCGCTTTGCCCCAGGAACTGCACCTTGAGGGCATCGCGGAGAATAGCCTTTTCAAACTGACTGATGTAGACTTTCTTCACCCACTTGTTCTTTTCGAGGGCGATGCGGTTGAAGGCGCCGTGGGGAGTATAAACATAGGCCAGTTTCATGTCTTTCAGCAACCTGGTCACTTTGTAAAAATCGGTGATGAAAGCGCCGTGAATGTGAAAAACAGTGTCCTTCTCTTGCTGTGATATGGCATACATGAGTTTCGGATCCAGGTCGCGGTAAATGGGCTGGGCCCGGAAGAGGTAAGTGGGGAAAGGACGCGGGTACACGGCCTGGTCGGGCGTCCGGGTGATGCCCCAGATTTCGACGGGGATCTGCAACTCGTAAAAACTCATAGCGAGATGATGCGCCACCTTGTTCACGCCGTTCATGCGCTCGGGGTTCGCCTTTCCCAACACCAGGTGGATGACCTTCATAACAACTTCTCATACGTGTAAGGCGGATGTAAGGTTTCGGAAGAAAATGTGAAATTTTGATGTCGCCGGGAGGCGGATGAGGGGCATGGAAGGAGGGCACAATGTTCCTGTTGTTCAGGAAGATCCATGTCCGGTTTCACATAATTCTGTGCTTTCCCCCCAATGATCATCCCTGCACCGAATTTCACCCTTCTTTACGGAAAAGGTGCGGGAAGGGAGAACATTTTCAAGCCGAAGCTTAAAAAAATACGCCAGAGCAAATCATAATGTATCATAAGCCATCATGAAAATCAGCGACCCGTTTCACATTATATTCTGCTCAGATCGTTATAGTCTTTGCTGCACCGAATTACACCTTCCTTTACCGAGAAGGGAAGGGAAAACATTTTCAAGTTGAAGCTTTATAACTACCCCAAAACAAATCATATTGAATCATAAGCCATCATGAAAATCAGCGGCCAGTTTCACCTAATACATTACGAGATGCCTATGATAGGCCGGGATTCTTTCAAGACTTTTCATGGCAATTCTAAAAATAAAATGCAGATATACCTCCTACTACCCCGAAAACATAAGTATTCATCCGAAAGAAAAGAATAGTTCACCAGGGAACAACAATATCCTCGCGCAAATGGATTAGTATAAAAAAATAAAAGAATTAAGCTACACAAGAAAAGGGGGATGCTATCCCCGCCCCTGCACAAATTTATGAGTTGGCAAATTATTAGTCGTATATTAAATACTTGTATCCGTTTACATACGGCTTTATCTTCGGGGGACTCCGTCCCCGCCCCGAAGTAAATTTAGAGAACAGAAAACGGATAGTCGTATATTAAATAATTGTATCCGTTTAAAATGGAACGACACTAAACCAGAAACTTTTCTTAAACCGTCTTATAAAAAAGGGGGACTCCGTCCCCGCCACGAAGTAAATTTAGGGAACAGAAAACGGGTAGTCGTATATTAAATGATTGTATCCGTTTAAACGGTTTAATTTCCGGGGGACTCCGTCCCCGCCCTGGAGTAAAATTAGGGAACAGAAAATGGGTAGTCGTATATTAAATGATTGTATCCGTTTAAAATGGAACAACACTAAACCAGGAGATTCTCTTAAACCGTTTCATAAAAAAGGGGGACGCTATCCCCACCCCGGAGTAAAATTACAGAGTAAAAAATTGATAGTCGTGGAATAAATATTTGTATCCGGTTAAAACGGCATTGCACAGGTATAGAATAATTTCTTAAGCCGGCCTTAAAAAATGGGGGACTCCGTCCCCGCCCCGGAGTAAATTTAGGGAACAGAAAATGGATAGTCGTATAATAAATACTTGTACCCGTTTATAAACGATTTATTTCCGGGGGACTCCGTCCCCGCCCCGGAGTAAATTTAGGGAACAGAAAATGGATAGTCGCTTAATAATTACTTATACCCGTTTATAAACGGTTTAATTTCCGGGGAGCTCCGTCCCCGCCCCGGAGTAACATTACAAAGTAAAAATGGGTAGTCGTACAATAAATGCTTGTCTCCGTTTAAAAAGAACGATCAACTGCTACACAGAACTAAACGCGCTCTCCATCAACATATTTTTCAACTCCAAAATAATTACGCCTTACCGATGCATGGACTCCGAACGATGAATTCAATAATTGACCCACCACCTTCCGGTCAGCTATCTATTCAAACACCCGGACCAAAAGCAGCGTTCACAAACGCTTCAGCTCCCGGCGTAAACTGTACAGGTAAATGCCAAGCGTGATGAGCTGGGTGAGCATCAGGCCCATGATCACACCGTTCAAGCCGAACATCGTAATGACCGGATACGCCGTGAGGACACTGAAAATGCTGCTGGCAATAAAGGAGATGAAGATCAGTCGGGTGTTTTGCAGGGTACGGATGGCATAACGCAGGGGATAGCCGAGGAAGATGATGACATAGAGGGCGCAGAAGCCGATGAGGAGGTGCTGGTAGGCCACGTACTCGCTTCCGTAAAAGAGCAGGATGAGTTGCTTGCTGAAGATAGCGAGCGCGGCGAGCAGGGTGAGCGTGAGCAGGCCCATCTGCAGCGTGAATTTCCAGAGGTACCGGAACATCTGATCGTTGCCGCCGCTACGCTGCTGGTGCGCCGCCCGTACCGGAATGATGTTTTCCATGGCCAGGAACAGCACATGGGTGATGCCGACAATGTTCTGGGCCATGCGGGTGGCTCCCACCGCGCGTGGTCCCATGATGGCCCCGGCGGCGATGATGAAGAGGTTGCCGCTGAACCACTGGAGCAGGGCCGTGGCCGTGAGCCATTTGCTGAAATCCCAGTGTTCAAGGATGGCGGCCCTGATGAGCTTCGGACTGAAGTGCAGCTGATCCATCGACCACAAACCGATGAGCGAAGCATACAGAAAGAAAACCGCGGTGAGCAGGAGAACGAACTGAGCATCCATGTCGCGGACGAAGTGAATGGCGAATGCGCTGATCAGGACACCGCCGTAAGCCACGGCATCAATGAGCAGGGATTTGAATGGTTTTCCGATGACGAAGAAATACCGGCGGAAGAAATCCTGGAGGAGAAAGGAAAATACGGCGAGTGGAAAAGCGAGTACGATACTTTGCACTTTCCATTGCTTGAGCAGGTAACTCATCACAATCACGGCCAGGAAAGCGAGAAAGCCCATGATTGCGGCAAAGAATAGCTGTTTGAAAACCAGCGACTGTAGATAGTACTTTTGTTCCCCGGCCTCTTTCTTTCCGGTCAGCGTCTGCATCGGCGAAATGATAAAAGGCTGGTTGATGCTGCTCGCGATGAGCACCCCGAGCCAGGCAATACTGTAGATACCGAAGCCATCGAGACCCAGGTAACGTGCCAGCACCACACTGGACAGAAAATTAAGGCCGCTGACCAACGCCTGATCGGCGTAGATGATGGCGGTCCCGCTTTTAAAAAGTTGTTTTGGCTGGCTTAAACTGAGTTGCATAGGTCATGCTCACCACATGAAGAGGTTGGTTAGGCGTGGGGTGTTTTTCTTGTTGCTTAGTTTTTTGTTCCTGGCCGGAGCGATGTAGCCGGTGTGATTGCGGCGCTCTTTCATGCCGTTGAGTACATAATACACTTCCTGCAGCCTGTATTCTTCCTTCACCATCTCCGCATTGGCTACCAGCTCATCGCGCCCGCTTTCGGCCCTCACCACGTACAGGTTCAGATCGCTCCATTTCATGTACGGAATGGCTTCAATGTGCTCCCCTACCTCCGGGGTGTCAATGATCACGGCGTCGTACTGGCCGCGCAGCTCTTCAATGATTTCTCGGGTGCGGTGGGTGGCCACCAGGTGTCCCACGGGCTGTTCCGCCTCACCGGCGGTGATGACATCCAGGTTGGGGATGGAGGTGAGTTGAATGGCATCCTGCAACGAACACTGGTGTGTATACACCTCTTTGATGCCGTTGCCGGTACGGGCGTCGAACCATTCGCCCAAACGCGGACTGTAGGTATTCAGATCGAGCAGGATGACTTTCTTGTCCTGGGCGGCCAGGGTCCTGGCCAGCTGCGCGGATACAAAAGATTTTCCTTCGCCTTTGCGTGTACTCGTTACCGTTATCACCATCGACCGTTGATCGGGATTGTTCATGAAAATACGGGTGCTGAGGGCGGTAAAGGCCTTGTAGGCGGTTTCGTTTTTGCGGAACTGCTGCACCTGTCCGATGACCGGTATGCCGGAGGTTTCCGTATTCAGGTCTTCCGGCGTACTCACGGAAGGCTTGCTGAAATGACGGAAGTAAGCCAGCATCACGCCACTGATGAGTCCAAGCAAAAGGGCAACGCCCCAGATCACGTCGCGGCGCGGCGCCACCGGCTCGGTAGGCACCGTGGCCGATTCCAGCACCCTGTTGAAGGACACGTTGACCTGACGGGTGATGATGGCTTCCGTTCTTTTCTCAATCAGGAAATTGTATACTTTCTCAAAGAGGAAATAATTGCGGTTCAGTTCCTGCAGGGTACTTTCCTTTTCGGGTAATCCTTTGAAGGAAGCCTTCTGCTCGTCGATGGCCAGGTACAGTTCATCCTGCTTGAACAGCAGCTTCCGGCGGGTATTGTTGATACTCTCTACCAGATAGGCCTTTTGTTGTGCGATCTCGGCATCCACATTTTTCACGCGGTCGTTCTCGGCGGTGAACTTGCGGAGCAGGTCGTCGCGTTCACGCATTTTGGCGTTCAGCCTGCTGACGCTTTCTGAAAAGAGCTGGTCGATGACCGTGCCGTACTCCGGACCTGAAAACTTAATTTCCTTGTTCCGGCGCAGGTAATCGCTCATGTTTTCGAGCACGCTGAGCTGCATGTTGAGGTCCACGCGCTGGATTTCCAGTTCACCCAGGGTTTTATATGTGGCCTCGGTTTCCTGGGGGATGTTTACGATTTCATTTTTGATACGGTAAGACTTGATGGCATCACGGGCCGCTTCCAGCTCACGGCCCACGATGGCAATCTGCTGGTTGATGAAATCCACGGTGCTGCCCGCCAGGGTTTTCTTGTCTTCTATCCCCTGGTTGATATAGGCTTCCGCAATAGCATTAACCAGCAGGGAGGCCTTTTCAGGTACGGGATGGGTGTAATACAACTTGACGATGTTTACATCCTTGTCCACGGCCTTCACCAGGTACTGCGTGTTCATCAGTTTGGCGGTAAGGGCTTCACGTGAGTACAAGGTAAATGTCCAGGGCTCGCCCATGCGGCCGGCGTGGTACTTCATGATTTCCTCGTCCCTGCGGATGGTGATGCATACGCCGCGGTCGCAGAGCGGTTTACCGAACTCCCCTTCCTTCTGCACCAGGGTGCCGGCGGCATCGTAGGTAAGGCTGTATTTGTTACCCGAGGTATGCCGGAAGTCGCAGGTCAGGGTGCGGAACTTGCTGTCCGTTATCGTGAAATCCACCTTGACCGGCGCTTCATGATACACCTCTTCTTTCTTCAGCTCTCCGGGGCGATAGTACTCCACGTAAAAGTCCAGCTGGTCGAGCGCCTTCTCAAAAAGTGAGCGGGATTTAAGCACCTCCACTTCGGTCTGGATCTTGGCATTGGCCTTGAACACGTCGAAGTCGCGGTACAGGTTGCTGCCGGCCATCCCGTCCTGGGCATCCTCGATGCGGAGGGTGGCGGTGGCCTGGTAATGCGGGGTGGCCATATAAAGGTAGCGGGTAGCCGCAATGCCCGCCAGCAGCACACAGATGACAATGATATACCATCGCTTGCGGATGGGATACAACATGGATTCCAGGGACCCGGGTGTTCGCATAATCAGTTGTTTACGGATACATTGTATACCAAGGCCAGCGCGGTAAGCAGGCTGGCGAGAGGAATCAGTTTTGAAGCCACGCGGTCGAAGGACTTGCTGCGTCCCGGTCCTACATAAATCACATCGCGGGCGATCACCATCGTTTCGTTGGCCGAGGCATCGGTGAGGTCCACTTTGATGATTTCAGTACCGCGAATAATCTTTATCTCTGTGGTTTTGGCATAGTCGGTGAGGCCGCTGGCCCTTCCGATCATGTCTACGAGGCGGGCCTGGTCGGTATGGAAAACATAATTGCCCGGACGCTGCACCTCGCCCAATACGGTGACCTGGCTGTTCAGCAAGCGAAGGTTGAGGATGGGCTTCTGGATGAACTGACTGTACACACCTACCAGTTTTTCTTCGGCTTTCGCGGGTGTGAGACCTTCCAGCTTCACCTTACCCACCTGCGGCAGGTTTACTTCTCCGCGGTCGTCGATCATCAGCCATTTTCCGGATTCCTCCGGCGTGCTGTATACGGTGTGGATGGAACCCACACTCAGATCGTCGTGCCCCCAGATGCTGACCGCAATCTTGTCGCCCGGCGCCAGCGTCTTTTCGCCCAGTGCGGACGTATCTGCAGCGTCATGGCCGGAACGCGTCTGATACAAGGCGTATTTGTTACAGGAACTGACCAGGAGCAGCAGGAAAATTCCTGCGAACCAGGGGTAGGCCGTTTTCAGGTAAAAATGACTGTTTACTTTCATGGTGGTTTTAGAATTGATTCCGCTCAAAGGCTCCTGCACGTAATGCAATTAAACTGCAAAGGGTCGCAGAGGGTTACAAAAATGAGTCGCAATACTACACCGGGTAAAAACTTAATCCTGCACCGGGCTTCCTGTATATCATTGAATAACAGAGCGATTGTTTGAAAATACCGTTCCGGACAGGCACTATAAAATACGAAACTTTTGGCCGAAAGTTAGGCCCGAACCCATGCGAAAGCAGTTCAACTCTTACATTTCCGGTCGGTTTGGATGGGGAAGGCCGGCCGGAGGAATGGAACACAGTCGAAATCAGATGGCCGGGACGGGATCTTTTTTAACAGGCATAGGCGGAAAAGCCCAAGCTTTGGTATCATTCGCTAGGGCGAAAAGCCTTAATTTCGTTGCCCGAACCATGGAAGTAAAAATCATCAACCATTCCCGTCATGCGCTGCCCTCTTATGAAACGGCGGCTTCTGCCGGAATGGATCTGCGTGCCCACCTGGAGACCTCTGTTATGATTCATCCCGGGCAGAGAATACTGGTGCCCACCGGACTCTTCATCGAATTGCCGGCAGGCTACGAAGCGCAGGTGCGTCCGCGCAGCGGGCTGGCCCTGAAACACGGCATCACCGTCCTGAACAGCCCCGGCACCATCGACGCCGATTACAGGGGAGAAATAAAAGTAATACTGGTCAATCTCGGACAGGAGATCTTTGAAGTCAAAGACGGAGAACGCGTGGCGCAGCTGATCATGGCCCGGCACGAGAGGGTGGAATGGCAACTCAGCCACTCGCTCGAAGAAAGCGCACGCGGCAGCGGTGGCTTTGGCTCCACCGGAAAATAAAATACAAGGCGAGCGCCGCGTCAAACAATATAGCGCCGCCTCCCCTACCCATAAACTGTTACACTAAATCATCCATTCATTTTTTTTATGAGAATCATCGTTCCAATGGCCGGCATGGGCAAACGCATGCGTCCACACACACTCACCACTCCGAAACCGCTGGTACCGGTGGCCGGGAAACCCATTGTGCAGCACCTGGTGGAAGATATCATCCGCATGTGCAACCAGAAAGTGGAAGAGATCGCCTACGTGGTGGGTCGCTTTGGTGAAGAGGCCGAGAAAAACCTGGTGAAGATTGCCGAAGACCTGGGCGCCAAAGGCAGCATTCATTACCAGGACACGCCCCTCGGCACCGCGCATGCCATCCTCTGTGCGGAGAGCGCCCTGCGTGGTCCGGTGGTGGTGGCATTCGCCGATACGCTCTTCAGCGCCGACTTCCACATGGATGCCGATTGCGACGGTGTGATCTGGGTGAAACAGATCGAAGACCCGCGCCAGTTCGGGGTGGTGAAAACCGGAGCCGATGGAGTCATCACCGATTTTGTTGAAAAGCCACTGGAATTTGTGTCCGACCTGGCCATCATCGGGATCTATTATGTGAAAGACGGGGAGAATCTGCGCAGCGAACTGCAGTACCTCATCGACAACAACATCAGGGACAAGGGCGAGTACCAGCTCACCAACGCCCTCGAAAACATGAAAGCCAAAGGCAAGCGCCTGAAAGCCGGCAAGGTGGACGAGTGGCTCGATTGCGGCAACAAGGACGCCACCGTATACACCAACCTGCGCGTACTCGAAATCAAATACCCGAACAACCACATATCGGCCAATGCCAAAGTGCTCAACAGCGTCATCATCCCACCCTGCTACATCGGCGACGGTGCGGTGATCGAAGCCTCGGTGGTGGGCCCCCACGTCAGCATCGGCCCGCACAGCAAAGTACAGAACAGCCTCCTCAAAAACAGCATCGTCAGGGACCATGCCGTGATTAAAGAAGCCGCCATCGGCAATTCGCTGGTGGGAAGTTACGTTCACTACAAAGGCGGACTCAGGGATCTCAGCCTGGGCGATTACTCGACCGGATCATAACGATGAAGAACATACGAAAATTTTGTTTTCTGGCACTGCCGCTGCTCCTTCTCCTGGGAGGATGCGGGAGCGCAAAGAAAACGGCGGAAGGAACTGCGGCGGCACCGAAAAGCAGCGGCGGCGGAAACGGAGGCGGAAAACTCAGCGAACAGGAGCACATCAATGTGGTGTATGCCTTTTTCGATGCACAGAAGGAAAAAGCGGGAGGCAACGAGCAGCGGGCCGCCGAGCTCTTCGCACAATGCCTGCGCATCGATCCGAAAAACCATGCGGCGATGTACGAGCTCAGCTCCATCTACAACCAGAAGGGCAAGATCAACGACGCCCTCTTTTTCATCAAAAGCGCCGTCGCCCTCGACCCGGAAAATGAATGGTACCTTCTGCTCCTCGCCAACACCTATGAGAAAAGCGGGAAGTTCAGCGAAGCCATCGGCATTTACCAGCAGCTGCACCGCAAATACCCGGAACGCATCGAATACCTTTTTAATGAATCGGATGCCCTCCTCATGCAGGGAAAGCTGCAGGAAGCCATCAAAGTGTACGACCGCATCGAAGCGGAAATCGGGGTGAACCGCGAGATGACGATGCAGAAGCAACGCCTCTTCCTCAAAATGGGAAAGGTGAACGAAGCCGCTGCCGAACTGGAGAAACTGATCAAAACGGATCCGGAAAACCTCGACAACTATTCGCTGTTGGTGGAACTCTGGCAGGTGAACAACCAGCCCGACAAGGCGATGGAGACCATCCGTCGCATGCAGGCCATCGATCCCGAAAACCCCGGCATCGCCCTCGCCCTCGCCGAACAATACCGTAGTGAAGGCAAACGCGCCGAATCCTTCGAGCAGCTGAAAAAAGCTTTTTCATCCCCGCAGCTGGCCAGCGAAATAAAAATCCGCATCCTCACCAGTTATCTCCCGCTGGTGGAATCGAGTCCTGAAATGATGGACCAGGCCCTCGAGCTGAGCAAGCGGCTGAGCCAGACACATCCCGGCGAAGCCAATCCCCAAACGGTGTACGCGGATTTTCTCTCCGTCAACAAACAGTTTCAGGAGGCACGAAACCAGTACCGTGCCGGACTGGCCATCGACAAGAAAAACCTGCAGGCCTGGCAACAACTGCTCATCGTGGAATCGGAACTGCGCGATTATGCGGCGATGGAAGCTGAGGCCGAAGAAGCCCAGGGACTCTTTCCCGACCAGAGCATCCTCTATCTTTTCAACGGCATCGCCAAAATCCAGAATAAGAAATACGAAGAAGCCGCCCGGACCCTGCTCAGCGGCAGCAAGCTGGTGGTCGACAATGACCAGCAGCAGATGGAATTTTACTCCAACCTCGGCGATGTATACGACAAGCTGAAGAAGTACAGCGACTCCGACAAGTACTACGAAAAAGCACTCAGGATCGACGGCAGCAACGTATACGTCCTCAACAACTGGGCCTATTACCTCAGCCTGCGCAACGAGCAGCTCGACAAAGCCGCCGAAATGTCGAAGCGCTCCAATGAAATCAGCACCAACAACCCCTCCTTCCTCGATACCTATGCCTGGATCCTGTACAGGCAGGGGAAATATACGGAGGCCCTCAGCTGGCTCGACAAGGCGCGGCTCAGCGGCGGGGAGGAAAACGGCACCATCCTCGAACATTACGGCGATACCCTCTTCCGCCTGGGCAGGGAAAGTGAAGCCCTCGAATACTGGCAGAAGGCCAGGAAGACCGGCGATCACAGCGAGCTGCTCGACAAAAAACTGAACGACAAAAAACTCTATGAGTAAATACCTACTGCTGCGTATAGCCGCAGGTGTTGTATTGTTGTGCGGACTGGGCGCGTGCAAAACACGTCAGAAAGCCAGCCCGGTGCCTCCCGCGGACGGGAAGCCCGTACAGGAGGCTTCGGTCCAGGAGCTGCTGTCGAGACTCGACTCCAGCGCCTTTCATGCCGGATGGATCAATGCCAAAGCCAGCGTGACCACCATCCAGGAAGGCAATGAAACCTCTTTTAACATCACGATGCGGGCCCGGAAAGACAGCATCATCTGGATTTCCATCTCTCCCCTGCTGGGCATTGAAGTGGCCCGAGTACTCATTACCCCCGATTCGGTGAAGTTCCTCGATCGCCTGCACAACAAATACCAGGTGAACACCTTTGAAACCATTAACAAGCTGCTGCAGCTGAAAGTGAACTTTGAAATCGTGCAGTCGCTCATGTTCGGAAATTTTTTCGCCTACAAGAAAAATGAAAACCGCTTCAACTCCGTTTACCTGGAAGACAAGTATTACATCCTGAGTTCGCTGAACAAAAAGAAACTCAAACGGGCCCTGGAGGAGAAAGACCCCAACAAGCCCGTCATCCAGGACGTGTTCATCAACAACACCTATTTCAGGATATTCAGAATGTCGGTGGACGACCAGAAAATCGGAAAATCGCTGGTGACCGAATACGAGGACTTCCGGCAGACCGATTACGGCCAGTTCCCCTTCAAATCAAATACCCGGATCACTGCCGACAAGGATTTCGAGATCAAGATCGAATTCGGCAAACTGGTGACCGGCGAAGAACAGGAATTCCCTTTCAACATCCCTTCCAGCTATGAGCGCGTACGTTAATTCCTGCAGCCGGAAGCTTGTACTGCTCCTGCTTTTTATGATGGCCCTCTTTCAGGCTCCGGCGCAGAATAAAAAGGAGCTGGAACAGAAGAAGCTGAAACTCCAGAAGGAAATCGACTTCACCAACAAGCAGCTGAAGATCGTGGAGAAGAATAAAAATGCCACGGCGGAACAACTGAGCGCGCTCCGCCGGAAAATCACCCTCCGCGAGGCGCTGATCGGTACCATCAACTCGGAGATTTCCACACTTGGGGGAGAAATTGCCTCCACCACCAGGGAAATCGGCTCCCTGGAAGAACAATTGCAGAAGTTAAGGAGCGAGTACGCGGCCATGGTCCGCAATGCGTACCGCACCCGGAACGACTACCAGCAGATGATGTTTGTTTTCGCCGCCAGCGACTTCAACCAGGCTTATAAACGGATGAAGTACCTGCAGCAATACGGCAGCTACCGCCGTCAGCAGGCCGGGCAGATCATCGACACCCAGGCGAAACTCAGCGGTAAAAAGCAGGAGCTGGAAACGCGCAAGAATGAAAAAACGAGTCTTCGCAACACCGAACAGAAGCAGAAGTCCACGCTCGAAAAAGAAAAGCAGGAACAGGATAAGCTGCTGCGGAACCTGACCGACCGCGAGAAACGCCTGCGCAAGGAGCTGGCCGACAAACAGGCCGCCAAGCAGAAACTCGACCGTGCCATTGAAAACATCATCCGCAAGGAAATAGAAGCCGCCCGGAAAAAAGCAACTGCGGCGGGAAAGAAGAACGTTACCAACAGCAACGTATTTACGCTGACACCCGAAGCCGCCAAACTCTCCAACAGTTTTTCAGGAAACAAAGGCCTGCTGCCCTGGCCGGTGGAACAAGGTACCATCACCGGAACCTTCGGCGAACACCCGCACAAGGAACTTAAAAATATCATCGTTAAAAACAACGGCATCGATATTCAGTCGGCCAAAGGCGCCGCGGCACGCGCCATTTTCGAAGGCACGGTGAGCGGGGTGATCACCATACCGGGTGCCGGCAAAGCCGTCATCATCCGTCACGGAGAATACCTCAGCGTGTATTCCAACCTCGAAAGCGTGACCGTAGGCACCGGTGACAAAGTAACGACCAAGCAGCGCATCGGTTCGCTGGGTACGGCCTCGGAAAATAACCGCGGTGAAATACACCTTGAAATCTGGAAGAATACCGCGAAGCTGGATCCGAAAGGATGGCTGGCCAGGCGCTGAAAAAAATCAGACCAGGCCCTGGTTGATCGCCTTCGCCACAGCTTCCGTCATGCTGGCCACATGCAGCTTTTCGTAAATATTCTTCATGTGCGAGCGTACGGTTTCATAGGAAATGTGACAGGTGTCGGCAATCATTTTATAACTCATTCCTTTGACAAGACAACTCAGCACTTCTTTCTCGCGGTTGGAAAGCTTGTAATCGTTCACCACCTTGCTGGCCGCGGGCACCGGCTGCTGCAGGAAGCCCAGCACTTTACGGGCCACGGAAGGACTCATGGGGGAGCCCCCCTGGTACACTTCCACAATGGATTCAAGGATACGGGCAGGAAGGGTATTTTTTAATATATACCCCGAGGCGCCTGCGCAAATGGCATTGAACACCTTGTCATCATCTTCAAAAGAAGTCTGCATGAGTACATTCAGCCTGGGAAACAATTTCTTGATCTGCCTGACCCCTTCGATGCCGTTGACCCCCGGCATCTCTATGTCCATCATCACCACATCCGGCTGGCTGTCGCCGATTTTTGTATCCAGCTGATCGCAACCGGTGAAGGCTCCGGCCAGCGTAAAGCCGGGCGCGTCTTCAATCAGCAGCGACATGGAATCCAGGAAGAGGGCATTATCATCAAATACAGCAACGCGGATAGACATAATTAATTCGGTGTTAAATCAAGGATGTTCAGGATCAGCAAACAGTTCCCGCCGGAGTCGCAGCCTGAACGACAAAAGTAAAAGACAAATAAAAAAGATCCTGACATGGGTCTCAATCCCCTCTTCTGGGGATATTCAGTACGACACTGGTTCCTCCGGTGCCCGACTTTATTTCCACCTGGCCTCCCGCTTCACTTGCACGGTATTGCATGTTTCTGAGTCCGTTCCCCGCATTTTCCATCACCCTGCTGTCAAATCCGATGCCGTCATCATCAATTCTGAGTGTCCAGCCGGCATCGTTCTCCTCAAACCAGACCTCCACGCGGCCCGCTTCCGCATACTTTACAATGTTATTGATGGCCTCCTTAAAAAGCAAAAAGATATTTTTCCGGACATTCAGCGGCATCTCTTTCCGGTCGCGGTTGCGCTGCAGGTTCAGCTTCAGCTGTATGTCTCTCGACTGTAAAAGACCCAGTGCATAGGATTCCATTTTATCGGCCAGGTGCAGGTGATCATCGTTGAGCGGGTTGATGGCCCACACAATATCACTCATGTTGCTCATCGTTTCACGGGCATTGACGCCGATCTGCTCCAGCAAGGTAAGCGCCTTGGCATGATCACCCTTGCGGATCTTGTTCTTTGCCGCATCGCTGTAGATGCCGATACTGCTCAGCGTGGCGCCGATGTCATCGTGCAGGTCGGAGGCAATGCGGTTGCGTTCTTCAAAATATTCCTTTTCCAGCTTTCTTTTCTCTTCGGTTTCCTGCACCAGCCTTCGTTGCACCGACAACTGCTCCATCTCCATCTGCCTCGATTTAAAAACCAGACCTGCACTGAAAATCACGGTTTCGATGACCACACCGGCCATGGTGATGGTGAGGGGCTGCACGTCGGTCAGATCCCATAAAAAAGGCACATAGGCCAGCAGGTTAGCGAAGATGCTGCTCACCAGCGCAAAGACCGAACCAGCCACCAGAATACGCGCGATCACGTTGTTGAGTTTAAAAACACGGTACAGAAAATACACCGACATCAGCAGGAACACGATGATGCCGCCGAACATCAGGGGAAACTTGATGCTCCGGCTCAGATCCAAAAGATCGGAAAGTAATACCAGGCTGCAATACATCAGAATAAAGCGCTCCGCGTATTGAATCTGTTGCGCCAGCCGGAAGTTGTACCGCTTTACCTCGCAGAAATCACGGGCGAAACGGTAATAAAAAAAGAAGGGCAGGTAGAGCAGCAGGTTGTTCAGGTTCTCTGCCAGGTAGGGAAAGCGGGTGAAGAAGAGATCCCAGTTCAACTCTACTTCGAACCGGGCCAGGTAATACAAGCCAATCAGAAAAATATAACAGATATAATAAATGTAATAGCTGCGGCGCATCAGGATGCCCTGAAAACTGACAAACAGGAGTTGGAACAAAAGAATGCTGATGAAGATGATGACCTTGTTCAGCTCCCAGCGGTTGTAGTAATACAGATAGCCGGAATATTCCACAAAATCATCTTCTTCAAAAGCCTCGACCCGCATCTGATTCATGACGTGCATGAAGCGTACCGGAACCATGCGGATGATCACCTTGCAGGTGTCATGAGCCGGAACATACAGGGTGGCCGTCCTTCTTTGCTCGTTGATCCGGTGGGCCGGATTGTAAACATACTCGCCGGAAATCTTCAGACTGTCGCTCTCCCTGTAGTGCAGGTAAAAAAAGAGTGAATCGATTCTCCGGACCGCGAGCAGTACTTTTTTTGTTTCGGGATTTCTGTTGATCAGCTCCAGTTCAATCCAGAGTGTTCTTCTCTGAATGCCTTTGCTACTGTACACCTCCTCCAGATCAGTCGGGGGGATCGAGGTATAATTTCCGGGTGTATGGTTGTTCAGCGAATCAATACGGTAGAAGGCCTTCCTCATTTCCAGTCCGGGGACATAGGATTTGAGAAATTTTTCCCGGGCCAGCGCATGCATCGGTAAGAGAAAAAGGGCCATGATGCTGACCTGCACGCACCAACATCTGAATAAGGATCCGCCCGACCGCTGCATATTTCCACTAAGATAGAGAATAATGGAAAATCCCCTTTATCGGGGATTGAGTCGGAGCATTGCCTGCTGCAATTTTGATCGGGTTGGAAAATCACCAAGACCCGGAAAAGAATATGCGCCACCTGAAAATACTGCTGCTGCTTGGCAGTGCCCTGCTCCTCCACCTCGCTGCTTCTGCCCAAAACGCCGTGAGGGAAGAGGTGAAAGCCACTGAATTTTCGGTACCGGTGTCACCGGCCTTTGCCCTGCTGGGCGCCGATCCCGCGCTGGTGTCGATGCCCGGTGTGATCCGTGATTTTAAAGTAGACTGGTCCTTCCGTTCCTACCGGCTCAGTCCGAACATCTCCATCGAAGCACAACCCATCTGGCTGTTGGCGTATGAACGCGATGACCTGAGCAAATACCGCAGGGCCGGCGCCTTCATGCGCAAGCTCTCCACGCTGAGCGTATCCTTTGGCACCATTCAGCTGGATACGGCGCGGGTGATGGCCTGGGCGGCAAAAATCAATCTCTTCCGCAGCAGGGATCCGCTGCGCGATTCGGTGTACATCAGCGAAGGCATGGCCGAGGTGGTGAACCAGGAAACGGCCCTGAAGCAGCAGATTGCCGATCTGAAAAGCGGACTCGACACCATCGGCAGTACCTACCAGCGCCTGCAAACCGAAACACAGATTGTGAACATGGAAGCGCAGCTGATCGCCCTGAGGGCCTCTTCAAAAACCAGGATCAAAGAACTCCGTGAAATGTATCTGAAAAGCTACTGGAACACTTCCTGCATCGACCTGGCTTTCGGACAGTCGTTCAGTTATATCAACGAAAGCCTCGACAGCCTTAAAATGGCCAAACGCGGATACGGAGCCTGGCTCACCGGAGGCCTCGGCGTCGGGCGAAGCATGTTCATCAGCGGCCTGGTGCGTTACCTCCGGATCAGCGAATTTGAAGAAGGACAACAGGTTGGCATCAATTTCCGCTATGGCAGCAACCGCTTTCGCTTCTTCACCGAAGCCATGTATGAAAAAACGGAAACCAGTACAGTAAACGAAGCGCAGGAAAAGATCAAACTGCTCAACGAAGGGTTCATCTTCGCCTACGGGGGCGACTTAAAACTCAACAACAACATCGTGCTGGGCTTCTCACTGCGCACGGTATACGATGAACATGTAAAATTTGTGAACCTCATTCCGGTAGCCAACCTCGCCTGCCTCATGCGCTGAGAAATCATTTCACCCTTATTGGGGATTGTTCTCCGGACCGGTCCGTTCTACTTTTACCCTCATCAGAAACAGATCAGAAAGCAATTAAAAAACACCTTATGAAAAAGATCCTCCTCTCCCTCCTGCTCTTCAGCGCGGGAACGTTCATTGCCGCTGCCCAGACCAAAACTGCGGCCAACGTGGTTTCCGAATTGTGTAATGCTACTAATTTTCCCGGTGGCAACAGTCAATTCACTTCCGCCGATGTGGTGGTTATCCTCGGCGGACACGGCGCCCCCACCATGAGTTTCGGGCACGGTACCGGCAACGGAACCGTAAGCAATATTAAAACCGTTACGCCGAATCCGAACCTTCCCGGACTGAATTACAAATCCTACCAGTTTTTTCTTGCCACCACTATTCCCACGTACACCTATGTCAACCGCGGCGGGGCGAAATTCAACGGGTCAAAATTCAAACTCACCCTGACCAATGGTCCGCTTTCCACCAACCAGACATCGGTCGGAACACTGCAAATCCTTTACGGTGACGGCACTACGAAATCTGTAGTGCTTCCCACAGGCATGACGGTTACCGGAACGTCACTGAGCACCGGTTATACCCTCTCGGGTAAGGTGGCCGGTGAATTCGGCGATGAAGAAATCACCATCATTTTGAAGACCAGACTCATCTCCTTCGGCTGATTTGTTTTTGAAAAATCGGAACCTTTCGCACCGGCCGTTCAGCTTTGATGGCCGGTGTTTTATTTCAGGGGTGATGTAGAAACGGAAAAGACCTGCTGAGGCAAGAATGATTTCGCTTCATAATTCTGATTTTCAGGCACATAAGCAATGGTACGGAAAAACCTTCATGGAATTGGCTTAAAAAAATGACTACCTTTGCCGGGTAAATTACATCCGATGAATCTCTCTATTCTTATTGGTTTCCTGGGCGGCATGGGCGGCACCGAAATCTTCCTCATCATTCTGGTTCTGCTACTCTTCTTCGGAGGGAAACGCATTCCGGAACTGGCCAAAGGCCTGGGTAGAGGCATCAAGGAATTCAAGGATGCTTCCAAAGGCGTAGCCGGCGGAGAGGAGGAAGCCAAGAAAATCGAAGACAAAAAATAAGCTTGTTCAGGAATAAAAAAAGGAGGCCGAAAGCCTCCTTTTAAATTTTACGTCCCTCTTTATTTTACAGGGTAACAAATTTCGGTCAGCCATTTGGCCGTATCCTTCTCCATCATCGGATCCGTGACGTAGCGCTCCCAGGGCGGACCGATGCTTTGCAGTTTGTTTTTCTCTATATAATCCGCCGCCGCCGCGTGTCCGGCCGGTGTTCCTTCGTAGGCACCGGAATAGGAAACAACGAGCATGTTTCCGCCGGCATATTTGCCCGCTTTCACCTGCCCGGAGGCCTTGCCGGCTTTGTTCACCGGAAGACAGACGTCCATCTCCCAATTGGTTTCCGATTCGGTATAATAAATGGCAAAAGGAGGGCCGGCAAATTCAAGCCCCTGCTTTTTGATTTCTTCACTGATGATGCCGTAATTCATGCCGAGTTTCTGACCGATGGTGGCCACACTGGCCGAATCGTGTATGTACAGATAATCCATGGCGGGCATGGCTTTCACTTCAACAGGCCAGGAAGGAGCCGCCGCGGCCACCGGCATTTTTTCGGCCATCTCGCTGATGCCCAGTAAACCTTTGTCAAAAGCGTCCACCATCATGCTTTTCCCCAGCTGCCAGAACAAGCGCATGTAGGGATTGTTCCCCAGGTCGCTGTCGAAAAACCAGGTCACCTTGGTACTTCCCTCTTCCGGTTCAAAGCGAAAACCGCTGGTGGATTTGCCCTGATCCTTGAATTCGAGTTCTATCAGAATGAGTTTCTCCGGGTTGGCCTCGATGATGGTCAGTTTCCCTTCGCCCGACTCGGGTCCGATCCAGCTGTAGCTGGCACCCGGCCCGGAAGCGATGTCGTTGTAGGTCACTTTCATCTCCGGATCCATCTTCTTCCAGGGACTCCATCCTTCCCAGTTTTTCATGGTATTGACCTGATCATAAATGGCCGGAAGCGGCGCTTTCATGTTCAGGCTGCGTTCCAGATGCAGACTGGAGGGAAGCATCCAGCCGATGACAGCGGCAATGGCTGCAACGATCAGGAGTACAATAAAGATCTTTTTAAGCAGGTTCATGGCTAAAGGTTTTTAAAATTACAAGGGTGAAAGTAGAAAAAATCAGGCATTGCCTTTGATTCCATGTAAAGTGCTTTTTAGCTGATTATACGTCGCTTAGTATACAGGCCAGACCTGCTTTGGACGATTCCGGCGCATCCTGCATCCGCTTGCTTTTGCTAAATTCGCCGGCATGCAGTCGGTTACGGTTTTGGGTGGTGGCAGCTGGGCGACAGCCCTGGTGAAGATCCTGAGCAACAATGCCCCTCACATCCAATGGTGGATGCGCAACCAGGAGGCGGTTGATTTCATCCACCAGTACCGCCACAATCCCGGCTACCTGAGCGATGTGGAAATAGACCTGCAAAAGGTCCGTCCCGGCTCCGGGCTGGAAGAGGCGCTGGCCGCTTCCGACCTCATCGTGCTGGCCGTACCCGCCGCCTTTCTGAATACCACGTTGAAAGGTCTGACGCCCGCCTCTTTCGAAGGAAAGACGGTGTTTTCCGCCATCAAAGGCATTGTTCCCGAACACAACCTGATTGTAGGTGATTTCATGCACCGGATTTTCGGGGTTCCCTATGAAAAGGTAGGAGTCATCACCGGTCCCTGCCATGCTGAAGAAGTGGCCCTGGAAAAACTCAGCTACCTGACCGTGGCCTGTCCCGATGCCGACACGAGCGCCGGCATGGCCGAATTACTAACGTGCAGGTACATACGAACGGTTGTTTCCGATGACATCTTCGGTACCGAGTACGCCGCGGTGCTGAAAAACATCATGGCCATTGCCAGCGGCATCTGTCACGGCGCCGGTTACGGCGACAATTTCCAGGCAGTACTGATTTCCAATGCTATACGTGAAATAAAGCGTTTTGTAGATGCCGTGTACCCCATGAACCGCGACATCAACGACAGCGCTTACCTGGGCGATCTGCTGGTCACCGCTTATTCGCAGTTCAGCCGCAACCGCACCTTCGGGTCCATGATCGGCAAAGGCTACTCGGTAAAAAGCGCTCAGATGGAAATGAACATGATCGCCGAAGGGTATTATGCCGTGGCCTGCGTTCATGAAATCAATAAAAAACTCGGGCTGCATCTACCCATCTGCCAGGCGGTGTACCACATCCTCTATGAAAAAATTTCGGCCCGTCTGGAGATGAAACTGCTTACCGAACAACTCAGCTGAGTCTGTTTTTCCCCGGTTTCCCTTCAAACGGTCCCTGCCGGCGGACGATCTGACCAAAAATAGGTAAGCAAGCGATGTTATCACCGATGAAAAACCAGTTCTTGTATTGAACCCTGCCCCTGCTTTACACCACGGCTGTCCGGTTTAAGAAATACGATCAAAAACGACCACCCTGCGTTTTTAACCGTTCACCCTGAAAAAAATCGCCCTCACGGGTCCGGGGTATGTGTGGAAAAGCATATATTTACAATGCCGCTCCTGCGGCCACCCTCCAAAACCACCACACCGCCTCCGGAACCCACCGGAGCTGCCCCATTTCCATTACGAACACCGAACATCTAACGTCCATGATGCTGAGAAAAGTACTTTTCAGGATACTTACGCTCCTGCTTTTAACGGCGGGACCGCTGCAGGCTCAGGTCTATACCATGGGCAACGGCACCGTCAACACCTGCTCCGGCTTTTTCTATGACAGCGGTGGCAGCGGCGGTGATTACTTCAACAACGAGAATTATACCCTGTCCATTTGTGCCTCCACACCGGGTACCTGCGTACGCCTCAATTTCACCAGTTTCGACCTGGAGCCCACTTTTGATGAAATGATGATTTACAACGGGCCCAGCACAGCCGCTCCGCTGATCGGAACCTTTACCGGCAATGTGAGTCCGGGCCTGATCACGGGAAGTTCCGGTTGCCTTACCATCGTATTTACTTCCGATGCCATTGTCCGGTATACCGGCTGGTCGGCGGAAATCTCCTGTGTGAACTGCAGCAATGGCTCCTGCCTCAGCAATTGCAACGGCGGTGCGGCGCCCGCCAACGATGCCTGTACCGGGGCACAAAATCTGGGAAGCATTCCGGCACCCGCTCCCTGTCCGGGCGGGATCGGCGGACTCAGCACCACCAACACCAGCAACCTCTGCGCCACCGCGGAATTTCCCTATTCCTCACTCTTAGGCTGCCAGCCATCCGGCAACATGGCCACTCCGGCGGCCGACGTGTGGTACCGCTTCAACATTACCGGACCCAGCCTGAATGTAAACATCTCAGGCGGCCTCGCCAATCCGAATGTGGGGCTCTATGAAGGCAGTTCCTGTGCCAGCCTCATTCCGAGAGGATGCGCCATTGGCAACAACGGCAACCTGAATGCCACCTTTTCCGGACTGGCGGCCGGCACCTATTACCTCCAGGTGAGCGGAGGGTCGGTGACCGACCAGTGTGATTTCACGCTCACCCTGCAGAACAATTACGATTGCGCCGGCTGCGTGATTCAAAGTAATTTCACGGCTGTTCCGCCTCCTGTAAACGGATTTTATCCTGCGGGGCAAACCGTTACCTTCTGCTACACCATTACGGATTACAACCAGACCTCGGCCAACTGGCTGCACGGCATCGTTCCGGATTTCGGACCGGGCTGGGACATGAGCACCTTTGTGGCAGGATCGACCACCAACTGTAGCGGGCAGGGAACCTGGAACTGGTACAACAGCAACGTAACCAGTTCGGCCACCGGCAATGTCAGCGGGCCCGGATTTTACTATGAGTCGCCGCTCGGCAATCCCTCCGGACTTTCGGATGGCAACCCTGGCAATAATTTCGGCGACAACAACGGTACCAATACCTGCGACTGGACCTTTTGCTGGACCATCCAGACGCTGCCCGCGAGTGCCTGCATCCAGGGTGCCAGCCTCAACATATCGGTAGATACCTATGGCGACGGAGAGAGTGGATCATGGGGTTCCGTAGCCTGTACGCAGGATCCGGTGACCAGTTTTTACGCGGCGCTGTCCTGCTGCGAAGCCCCGGTCATCAATGTCACCAACCCACAGTGTCCGGGCCAGAATACCGGCAGCGCCACGGCGCAGGGAGCCGGCAACGGTCCCTGGGATTACGTCTGGCAAAACGCGGTCGGGGGCACCATGCTTTCACAGAGTAACATTGCGGGGTCCAGCACCATCAACAACCTGCCTCCCGGCAATTACACCATCCGCGTTACCGACAACACCGGCTGTACGGCCAATGCGGCCTTCACCGTGACGGCAGCACCAGCCTTTACCGCCAGCATCAACACCACCAACCTGACCTGCAACGGCAGCAATAACGGCAGCGCCAGTGTGATTGTGAACGGAGGAAGCCCCGGCTACAGCTACAGCTGGCTGCCCAGTGGCAGCGGCAGCAATCCCACCTCGCTGCCCGCGGGGAACTATACCGTTACCGTCACCGATGCGAACGGCTGCACCACCACGGCTTCCGGCAGCATCACACAACCCAACCAGCTGCTGGTCAGCATCGGCACCCAGAACAACATCACCTGCAACGGCGGACAGGATGGCAGCATCACCGTATCGGCCAGCGGGGGCACCCCCGGCTATGCTTACACGTGGTCGAACGGGACGGCCGGCACCTCGGTATCCGGCCTCAGCGCCGGCGCCTACACGGTCACGGTAACCGATAGCCGCGGCTGCACCGGATTTATGACTGTGGTTTTATCACAGCCTGCCGCACTGGCCCTGAATCTCTCTTCCACCACGGCCAGTTGTGGCAACGCCAACGGAACGGCCACCGTGATTGCGGCGGGCGGTGTTCCGGCTTATACCTATGCCTGGTCGCCTTCCGGCGGCAGCGGCAACATCGCATCCGGACTTACGGCAGGCGGATACAATGTAACGGTGACCGATAGCCGCGGTTGCACCGCCATCGGCAATGTGGTGGTCAGCAACAGCAGCGGCCCCACCGCCGGCATCCTCTCCAGTAACAATGTAAGCTGCTTTGGCGGCACTGACGGCAGCGCCACGGTGAGTGTAACCGGCAGCAGCGGCGCCGTGACCTACAGCTGGGCCCCCTCCGGAGGGAATGCCGCCACCGCCTCCGGACTGGCAGCGGGTAATTACACCGTTACGGTGAATGACGCTTCCGGCTGCAGCAGTTCCGCCTCCGTGGTGATCACATCACCACCTCAGCTAACGGCCACCATCACCGCCAGTATTCCCGTCTCCTGCAGCAATGAAAATGACGGATCCCTTACCGTACAGGCCAACGGCGGTACGCCGGGATACAGTTACCAGTGGAGCGGTGGTTCCGTTAATCCGACCGACAACCTGCTCAGCGCCGGCAGCTACACGGTAACCATCACCGATGCATCCGGATGTACCGCTACGGCCACCGGAACCGTCAACGCGCCGCCGGCCCTGCAATTAAATGTTACCGCGAACAATCCTGCCTCCTGCGCAGGAGGTAATGACGGAAGCGCAACGGTGGCTGCCGCCGGAGGTACACCGGCCTACAGCTACCAATGGTCGAACGGAAATACCTCCGCCGGTTTGTCCGCCCTGGCGGCCGGCACCTATACCGCCACGGTGACCGATGCGAACGGTTGCACTTCGACCGCTCAGGTGAACATCGGACAAGCCGGAGCGCTGGTGCTGAACCTCTCCTCCACCAGTACTTCTTGCGGAAACAATAACGGCAGCGCCACCGTACTGGTCAACGGCGGTACGCCGGCTTATTCTTACACCTGGAACCCCACCGGCGGCACGGCAAATACAGCTTCCGGACTTGGTTCCGGTAACTATACCGTGATCGTAACGGATGCAAACGGTTGCACGACGGCGGGAAACATCAATGTTCCCAGCGCCAACGGTCCCGGCATCGTACTGAACAGCAGTACCGACATCAGTTGCCCGGGCGGAAGCGACGGAAGCATTGATGTGAGCGTGAACGGTGGCGTGACGCCTTACAACTACACCTGGTCGAACGGCGCGGCCGGTAATATCCTCAACAACCTGGCGGCCGGCACCTACATCCTGACCATTACCGACGACAACAATTGCACCGCCTCTTTGTCGGTAAGCCTTACAGCGCCGCAGGCCTTTGCCTTTGTTACCACTCCTGTTACCGCGCACTGCGGGCAGGCCGACGGCAGCCTGGGCATGAACGTGAGCGGCGGCACGGCTCCCTATACCTACCTGTGGTCGAACGGCGCCGGCGGCAGCCTGCTGACGAACATCGGCGCCGGCACCTATACCCTCACCGTGAGCGACGCCAACGGCTGTAGCGCTCAGGCGCAGGGAACGGTACCGGACGAACCCGCTCCCGTGCTCAGCATCAACAACATTCTGGATGCCACCTGCGCCGGCGCTTCGGATGGCCGTATCCGCGTGAACGTAGCCGGCGGCATTCCCCCGTATACCTATGCCTGGTCGAACGGAACCATCGGACAACTCAATGCCAATATTCCGGCCGGCACCTATACCGTCACGGTGATGGATGATTTCGGATGTACATCGACGTTACAAGCTTCGGTGAATGAGCCACCGGCCCTCGTGCTGGTCACCGGCAGCACTTCCGCCACCTGCGGCGCCTCCAACGGCAGCGCCAATGTGCTGGCCGCGGGTGGAACGGCTCCCTACCAGTACAACTGGGTACCGGCGGGCGGCAGCGGCGCCAGCGCCCTGAACCTCGGAGCGGGCGCCTACACCGTGGTGGTGACCGATGACAACGGATGCACGGAACAGGCCAGCGTGACGGTACCCAGCTCCAACGGCCCTTCCGCCGCCGTGCTGCTCTCCACCGACGTAAGCTGTTCCGGCGGAAACGACGGCAGCCTCACCATAGCCGTTAACGGCGGTGTGGCTCCGTACAATTACCAGTGGTCATCGGGTGGCAGCGGCGTTTCCGGCAACAACCTCACGGCAGGCACCTACACCATTACCGTGAGTGATGCCAACAACTGCAGCGCCACCGTGGCCGGTGTCATCAACGAACCTCCGGCCATCAACATGGTCCTTGCTTCGTTCACGGCACATTGCGGTCAGGCGGACGGCAGCGCCGATGCGCAGGTGAACGGCGGCGTACCCCCCTATTCCTACACCTGGTCCACCGGGACCTCCGTCAACAATATTCTTCCTTCCGTAGCGGCAGGAACCTATACCGTTACCGTCACCGATGCCAATGGCTGTACCGGACAAAGCTCCGTCCTCGTCAGCGATAAACCGGGTCCGGCCGTCAATGTAGCCGGCATCAACAATGCCACCTGCAACGGCGGAAGCAACGGAAGCATTGCCGTGGGTCTGAGCGGCGGCAGCGCGCCTTTCGCCTATACCTGGTCGAACGGCACATCCGGTGCGGTGAATTCAAACCTCGCTGCCGGCACCTATACCGTCACTGTCAGCGATGCTTTCGGATGTACGGGAACGGTATCCGGCACCGTGAACGACCCCCCTGCCATACAACTGAACTTTAACAATACCACCTCCACCTGCGGATTTTCGAATGGCTCTGCCAGCGTGACGCCGGCCGGAGGAAGCGCCCCCTACACCTACCTCTGGAACAACGGGGCCGTGGTATCCGGTCCATCGGCGCTGGCGGCGGGGATTTATACCGTGACCGTAACCGATGCGCAGGGCTGTTCCGTAAGCGGTAGCACGATTGTGAACAGCGCCGGCGGACCGACCCTGGCGGCCGGCCCGCTGACCGATGTGAGTTGTGCCGGCGGCGCGGACGGTACTGCCACCGTACTCGTCATTGCCGGGAATGGCCCCTACACCTTCGACTGGCTGCCCTATGGCGGCATCACGGCATCCGCTAACGGCTTGTCGGCAGGAAATTACAAAGTAACCGTGACCGATGTGAACGGTTGCAGCACCGCCCTGAATTTTGATATCCTGGAACCCACGCCGCTGGTGGTGAACAACCTTTGTACCCCGGTGAGTTGCAATGCCGGCGCCGACGGTACCGCCACCATCGACGCGCAGGGCGGCACCGCACCCTATACCTATGACTGGAATCCGGGAGGCCTCGCGCCCGCCAACAGGATCAATCTGTCCGCAGGAACGTATACGGTTACCGTTAGTGACAGCAAGGGCTGTACCATGCAGACACAGGCCATCGTCAGTGAACCCACGGCCATCACAGGCGTACTCAGCGTGGCGGATGCCACCTGCAACGGCGGCAGCGACGGCAGCGTATCCATTGTGGCGGCAGGAGGCCTGACGCCCTACACCTTCCTCTGGAGCGACGGATCCACCGGAACACAGATCAGCAACCTCGCAGCGGGTGCCTACAGCATCACTATCTATGATAACAACGGATGCAGCCATGCGGAAAACGCCCTCGTCGCTGAACCGGCCGCCATCAGCCTGAACATCACCGTGAACGATGCCAGTTGTGGCAATGCCAACGGCAATGCCCAGGTAAGCGGAAGCGGCGGCACAGGGAATCTCAGCTACCAATGGTCCAACGGATCCGGCAGCAATTCTATTTCCGCACTCACGGCTGGCAATTATACCGTTATTGCCACTGATGACAACGGATGTACCGTGAGCGGCAACGCCCTCGTCAGCGATCTCGGCGGACCTTCCCTGAGCCTGTTCAGCGCCAACGATGTATCCTGTAACGGCGGATCGGATGGCACGGCGGAGGTGAGCGTGAATGCCGGAAACGGTCCTTTTGCCTTCCAGTGGCTCCCTGCCGGCGGCAGCAACGTGCTGGCCACCGGACTGAGTGCCGGCGCCTATACGGTGAATGTCACGGATGCCAACGGCTGTGTCAGCAGCATCAATGTTAACATCATCGAACCGGCAGCACTCAGCCTTCAGACCAATTCCACACAGGCCACCTGCGGCAATGCCAACGGCAGCGCCGCGGTGCTGGCGAATGGCGGCACCGCCCCCTATACCTATGCCTGGTCGAACGGAGACAATACGGCTACAGCGTCGCTGCTTGCCGCCGGCACCTACAATGTAACCGTGACCGATGCCAAGGGCTGCAGTTCGGCCGCTTCGGCGACGGTACAGCAACCCTCCGGCCTCAGCCTTCAGACTTCCGCAACAGCCGCAACCTGCAACGGAGGAAATGACGGCAGCGCCCTGGTGAATGTAAACGGTGGCACCGCGCCTTACAGTTACCTCTGGAGCAACGGCGCTGTCACCGCACAACTGAACAACCTTAACGCCGGCTCGTATACCGTCACCGTTACCGATGACAACGGCTGCTCCTATACCGACAACATCGCAGTAAGTGAAGCCGGAGCCATTGTCCTGCAGGTACTGGTCAACGATGCCACCTGCGGAGCGGCCAACGGCAGCGCCGTCGTGACCGGAAACGGAGGAACCGGTTCGCTGGCCTGGACCTGGTCGGGCGGACAAAGCAGCAACAGCATTAACAACCTCGCTGCGGGGAGCTATACCGTTACCGCCACCGATGCCAACGGCTGCAGCAGCAGTACCGTGGCTGCAGTAGGGAACCTCGGCGGACCGCAGGCCGCCATCCAGACGGTAAGCGATGTGCGCTGTAACGGCGGAAGCGACGGCGCAGCCACGGCGGTAGTCAACGCAGGAAACGGGCCGTACAGCTATCAATGGATACCTTCCGGCGGCAATGCGCTTTCGGCGTCCGGTCTCAGTGCCGGCAATTACACGCTCGCCGTTACGGATGCCAACGGCTGCATCAGCAATCTCGCCGTCAGCATCAACGAACCTGCTGTCCTCAGCATACAACCGGGCACCCTCCAGGCCACTTGCGGAAACACCAACGGCAGCATCAGCACGCAGGTAAGCGGCGGCACAGGAACCTTCACCTACCTATGGTCCGACGGAAGTAACGGCAACGGATTATCGCAAATAGCGGCCGGCTCGTACACCGTTACGGTCACGGATGCCAACAACTGCAGCGCCAGCGCCACCGCCGTGGTAGCCAATGCCGGAGGTCCGGTGCTGGCCGTCAGCAATGTAAGCGCTGCCAGCTGTTATGGTTCATCCGACGGATCCGCCGGCATTCTCATCAGCAGCGGGAATGCTCCTTTTAATTACAACTGGTCACCCTCGGGCGGTACCGCGGCGAACGCCAACGGCCTCGCGGCGGGAACCTACACGGTGGCGGTGACCGATATCAACGGGTGTGTGAGCCAGCAGGCCATCGTGATCCAGGAGCCCACGGCGCTCAGCATTCAAAGCAGCACCAACCCCACCCAATGCAATGCCTCGAACGGAACGGCCTCCGTGCAGGTCAGCGGCGGAACGGGCAACTACAGTTATACCTGGAGCACCGGCGCCACCGGTGCACAACTCAACGGGCTGAACAGCGGAAACTATACCGTATTGGTGACCGATGCCAATGCCTGCACCGCCAGCGAAGTACTCGTGGTCGGCGGATTGCCCGGTCCCGGCATCAGTGCGGTGACCACTACCGACGCAACCTGCTTCGGAGATGCTAACGGCAGCGCACAAGTGCAATTCAGCAGCGGTACTGCGCCCTTCAGCTATGCATGGTCCAACGGCAGCGCCGGCGCCGGCGTTAACGGGCTCCCCGCAGGGAACTATACGGTGACCGTTACCGATGTCTTCGGCTGCTCCGATGCCCGTGTCTTCAGCATCCAGCAACCGGCCATACTGAGCGCACAGGCACAGCCCCTCACCATGGTCAGCTGCTTCGGCGGCAGCGACGGCACGGCCGGGGTACAGGCCAGCGGTGGCACGGCACCTTACAGCTACCAATGGTCGTCAGGCACGCAAAGTCAGACAGCCACCGGATTAAGTGCAGGCACATACACCGTGCTTATCAGTGATCAGCACGGATGCAGCGACAGCCGTAATGTGACCATCCTGCAACCAGCGCTGCTCACACTCACACAACAGTCCATTTCTTCTGTCAGTTGTTATGGAGGAAGCAATGGCTCCGCCGGTTTCCAGGCCGGAGGAGGCACAGCGCCTTATCAGTATACCTGGTCGAACGGAAGCAGCAGCGCCGCGGCGAATAACCTGGCGGCCGGAAGTTATACGCTCACCCTGAGCGATGCCAGGGGCTGCAGCACCATGGCAACCCTGCTCATCACGCAGCCGGCTGAACTGAAATTTAACACCGCAACGGTTACAGGGGTATCCTGCTACAACGGTAACAACGGACAGATCAGCGTCAGCAATTACGGCGGCGTTGCACCCTACGCTTACCAATGGTCAAACGGAAGTTCAGGGGCGGTCAATAACAACCTGCCGGCCGGCACCTTTACCGTCACGGTTACCGATGCCAACGGCTGTACGGAATTACAGAGTGCCACCGTGGCCCAGCCCCCGGCACTGGCCATACAATCCACCCTGAATCCGATTCCCTGCTACGGCATGGCTAATGCCTCTGTGGTGGTGAATGCCTCGGGCGGTGTAGCGCCTTATGCCTATGCCTGGAACAACGGGTCCGTATCCAATTCCATCACCTCCTTGCCACCGGGAGTATATACGGTGCTCATTACCGATGCCAACAACTGTCTTTTCGATACCAGCTTCAGCATCACGCAGCCACCGCTGTTACAGGCACTGGTGAATCAACCCGATACTCTCTGCATCGGACAGGTAGCAGTACTGAATGCCCTGACCAGCGGCGGCACGGCTCCCTATACCTATCAATGGAACAACAATGCCGGCGGCAGTTCCCTGCCGGTGAGCCCAGCCATCAGCACTTCGTATACGCTCCTGGTGAGTGATGCCAATGGCTGTACGTACCAGGCTCCTGCAGTTTACATTCCTGTTTTCCCCGCCCTCTCGCTCAGCATGAGTGTCAGCGACGATACGCTGTGTGAAGGCGAAAGTACCAGCCTTGTTGCCCTGGCCGGCGGAGGTAACGGCGGCCCCTATACCTATACCTGGAATGCCATTGGTAACAATGTAGCCGGCTTCAGCAGCAGCCCAGACAGCAGCTACCTCTATACGGTGAGCATCAGCGATGGCTGCACCGTACTTGAACCCCTGGCCCAGCAACTGGTGGTGGTGAATCCGCTTCCGCAGGTCAGCTTTACCCCGCTGTACACGGAGGGCTGCAATCCGGTCACCGTACAGTTCAGTTCCACCAGTCAGACCACCGCCGGTTCGGTTTATACCTGGGATTTCGGCGATGGCAACGACGGCAGCGGCAGCCCTGCAAGCCATACGTACCACCAGGATGGCATGTACGATGTGAACCTACAGGTGACTGATGCGAACGGCTGCAGCAGCAGACTGACTCAAAACAATGTTGTGAATGTATTTCCGCTACCGGTAGCATTTTATACCAGCGATCCGCAGGAGGTGAGCGTGCTGCACCCTGTTGTGCAGTTCATCAACGGCAGCAGCGGTGCCTTTGCCGCTCACTGGGATTTCGGCGATGGAAGTCCGGGTCTGACCGAATGGTCGCCCGAACATACTTTCGGAGACACCGGCCGTTATAAAGTGGAACTCATTGTGATCAGCAACGAAGGCTGTGTGGACACGTTCTACAATGAAATCATCGTGAAAGGTGAAACCACCTTCTATGTGCCCAACGCCTTTACGCCCAACAACGACGGCGACAACGAAACATTTACCGGCTACGGCATTGGCATACAAAGCGCCGACTTTTTCATTTTTGACCGCTGGGGAAAAATGATTTATCAGTCGAACAGCCTGGACAAAGGCTGGAACGGCACCTATCAGAACAACGGCGACCCCTGTCCCGAAGGCACCTATGTGTATCTTTTCAAAGTCTTCAACGGACAAGCCGTACCGCTGGAGTTCAGCGGCAGGGTGACCCTGGTACGTTGAGTACTGCCCCTCGATCCTGCGCCACGCGGCAGGATAGATTCTTTGGCGAAGCGGCATGCAACATTCATCGCTCTTAGAAGCTTCCAAGCAAAAGGTATTAAGCCGTTGATCTGCTCTGGCAGTGAAATGAAAAAATACCCACGGGCCGGAGATCGCTTTGAAAAGCCGGATTGATTTTTAACCCTCATGTCCCCGCATCCGTAAGGAAGGGATGGAGTGCTTACAATTTTATAAACCTGTAAATACTCCGGGCTATCACCAGCACGATCGCCACGCTTAAAAAAATCTGCATGTTGAAGTTGGAAGAAGGCTGCATCCAGATTTTTACCCCGGCTGCAAGTGCCAGCAACGCGAGCAGGAGATGGAAATAACGGTTAGAGAGGAAGTTCAAGGCCGGCTTATTATTTCCCAAAAGTATACATTAATCCGCCAAGAAAAGATCGGCCGGGCATGGCGCGCCAGGCGATGACCTGGTAGTCTGTATTGTAGAGGTTGCGGATGCTGAAAGTGGCCGTGAGCCTGCTGTGCTGCAAGCTGCCGCTCCATGAAAAAACCAGTTCGGCCAGATCAAATGGCTCCAGGAAATAGGCGTGGTCCATGGTGGTATACCGGTAGCCGGTATACTGATGGTAATAGCGCAGCGAAAAAATTTTGTATGCGATGCTGCAGTGTCCTTTGTAGAGAATACGTGGCGTGTAGATCATCTGTTTGCCGATGGCACTTTCGAAGGATGGATCCGAGGCCAGGATGACCGATTGCTGCACTGCGGGGATAAAAGATATACTCCAGCGCCAGAGGCCGCTACCGTAAGAAACTTCCACCGATCCTTCTATGCCACGGCTTTCCGTTTCGTGAATGTTGGCTGCTGTATACACACCATTGGAACCCGGTAACCACACCATGGCTTTCTTCAGTCTGGAATAAAATAGGCCGGCCTGTGAACTGAGGAGCCATTCCTTACCTTCCTGCTTCCAGCCAAGACCCGCCGATGCGGTATAGCCCTGTTCCGGTTTTAAATCCGGATTACCGCCCGGTATCCAGTAACGGTCGTTGAGCGTGGGCAGGCGGTACACGCTCGAACCATCGGCGCGCAGTGACAGCGCCGGCAGGATCTGATAGCGCATGCTAAAGGCAGGAAGGAATTGTATGAGCCGGCCATCGAAAAGTCCCTGGCGGACACTGAGACTCATGTAAAGCCGCTCTGACTCATACAATCCTTTCCCTCCCAGCGACAGCTGTTGCTGCCTGCGTGTTTGGCTGTATGCATCCGTCACCGCCGTGGCTTCAAGCCAGGCCAGCTGCGCTATCATCCTGAAACGATGATGGAACACATAACCCAGTTCGGCATCCGCCTGCAGGCTGAGCGCCCTGCTCTTCTCATCGAGCTGTGCGGCCGGATCTTTATAGCGGATGTATTCATCGTTGAGGCCGCCTCTCAGATTCCAGAAGAAGCGTTGCTGCATCACCGACCAGCTGGCGGAAAGGCGAAAGGACCGGTCCTCCTGCTCCTGCTCACTGAGCAGGGAAAGCATGTGCGGAGGGATTTCCCGGTCGTTCTGCAGGTACCAGGCATGCAGATCGAAGCGGCCGGCAGCGTGGCCGATGCTGAGATCCTGGCTGATGCCATGCTGACGGAAACGGGCGTGTTGCTGGCGACGGGCCAGGCCTTCCGGGCTGCGGAAGCTGAAATCATTGTCGGACAGTTGCCGGTATATCTTTGTTCTCGTTACGACCTTCCCGTTAGACCTTGTAAACCCCAGCCCTTCCTGATGCTGGCCAAAGCTGCCCAGGCTCGTGAGGGCTTCTGCGGTCCAGCCTTTGCTGAACCCGGGACGGCTGTCGAGGAAGATGGCACCTCCGACGGCGGCGTTGCCCACCAGCGGACCGTTGCCGCCGTACTGAACGGAAACATCCCCCAGGAGAAAGACGGGGAGCAGTGAAAAATCACAGAGACCGTTCATGCCTGAATTCAGGGAGATGCCGTTCCAGAGCAGGGCGGTATGGGCGGCACCGCTGCCGCGCAGGGAGAGGGTGGCGAGACTCCCGGGACCATAGGACTTCACAAATAGCGACGACTCACGGTTAAGCCTGTCCGCCAGGGTAAATCCACTCAGGCGCGCCGCCGCAGTGGTATCCTGCTTTTCCACCCGCATGGCCGGTCCGGCAAAATCAAAACGCCGGGCTCTGATGTCGACCGCCTTCATCCAGCGCAGGCTGTCGTTTTGTCCCCTGACGGCCAGGCCGGCTAAAAGAAGAAGGGTGATGAGTATTGCGCGGATCATGATAACCTGTGCGTGAAAGAAAAGACAACAGGCCTGCGGGTGTAGCCGCTCCGGCATGTTCTCTGGTCTTTTCGCCGAAGACATTGAACGATATTCACCGGGCAGGTCTTCTGACTCACGATTTCGGCGTTGCCTTCCCGCCGGCCTTTGGCCGGTAGTGGTCTGACGCTATTCGGTAATTCCGATATCGTTTACAGCAGCGGGAACTGTTGCCGGATTGCACGGCATTCCCTTTTCATCCTCCCGTGGAAGGAACCTGGTGAGTCGGCAAAGATAAAGAAATTCACCTACTGCGTGGTTCCCTCCTGGTGACCAGGCCAGGGTAAGAACTGCTGACTAACAAAGATTTAGACTCGAACAGCCTCCGGCTCCCGGCCCCCGGGAGTGGTCTTACGCCTGGGGCCATGCGCGGCCGGACAAGGAAAGCCCTTACTCAGGATTCCTTTCTATTTTCGCAGGATGGATCTCTCCACGTTGCTACAGGGCATTCAATCGGGCGACCGCCGCCTGATTGCGCGTGCCATCACGATCGTGGAAAACGGCTTACCGGACAGCCATGCATTGCTGAGCGGCCTGAGCATCCGCCGCGAAGTACCGGTGACCGGCATCACGGGCCCTCCGGGAGCGGGAAAAAGTACGCTCATCAATGCCCTGATCAGGGAAATATGCAGCCGCACTAACGCCAAAGGATTACCGAATCAGGTAGGAATACTTGCCGTTGATCCCAGCTCCCCTTTCACGCACGGTTCGCTGCTCGGCGACCGGCTGCGCATGCAGGAACATTTCAACAACCCGCAGGTTTTCATCCGTTCGCTGGCCACACGCGGCGCGCTGGGTGGCCTCTCCGCCAAAACCGTGGAAATCTGCGATGTGCTCCGGAGCGCGCCTTTCGACTATATTTTTATTGAAACGGTGGGGGTTGGTCAGAGCGAGGTGGAGATCATCTCCCTTGCGGACACGGTAGCCGTTACCCTGGTACCGGAAGCCGGCGACGAAATTCAGGCGCTCAAATCGGGGATCATGGAGATCGGTGATATTTTCGTGGTCAACAAATCAGACCGTGAGGGCGCCGACCGTTTTGCGGCTGGTCTGATCCGGACCCTGCACGAGCGGCCGGCAGCAGGGACCTGGAACATCCCCGTGATCAAAACCATTGCCAGCCGGAACGAAGGCAGCGCGGAACTGCTCGAAGCCATCGACGCGCATGCCCGCCATCCATCACCCGGAAAAAAACTCAGCCTGATGGCGGAAAGGGCCTACCGGCTGATTCAGCATCAGCGCATGAAGGATCTTAAAGTGGAGCAACTGGAACATGCGCTCCGGGAAGAATACGACAAGCCCGGCTTTAACCTGTACCGTTTCGTCACACGCTTCTGAACGCTGAAGCCGCTCAGCGCTTCTCCAGCACCGCGTCGATATCCGGTGTAAAATACAGTTCACTCTTCATGATTTTGCCATCTTCCCGGTAGATGGGCTTTCCGTCCGCGTCGAGTTTACTCATGTTGCTGCGGTGGATCTCCTCAAATACCTCCACGATCTTGTGCTGAAGTCCGTGGGCAATGATGGTACCGCAGAGAATGTACAACTTATCGCCCAGGGCATCCGCCACCTGGGTCAGATCATTGTTCTTCGCCGCCTCCAGGTATTCATCGTTTTCCTCGGCCATGAGGCGGTGACGCAGTTCGATGATGCGGTCGCCTACATCGGCACGCGGGTTTTCGTGAACACCGAGGCCAAAGGTTTCATGAAATTCTTTGACAGCATTGAGGTTGGCATGGAAGTCAGACATACGGAATGGATTTGACCTGACGAAGGTAAGGGCCGGCGTGTACCGATGAAAGCACTTATCAAACGCTGTTGAAAAAATTTGCCGAGGGTGTAATTCTGCTGCAAACATGACTCCGGAAAAGAAGCGAATCCCCCGAAATGAAAAAATGCTGATATTTGTGCGTCCGCCATTTGTATTGCGGCAATCAGTGGAATCACCGCAGGCATTTTCTGTCAGAATCAAAGCATGGGCATGACACTTTACGTTAAAAACATGGTATGCAACCGCTGTGTCCTCGCCATCCGGGATGTGCTGCATCAGCTGGGCATTGCCTATTCATCCATCCAACTGGGCGAAATACAGATGGAACGGGCGCCGGAATCGCCACAGCTGCTGTCATTGAAAAATAAACTGGAAGACCTGGGCTTTGAATTGCTGGACGACCGGAAAAGCAAGCTGATTGAAAAAATAAAAACCCTGGTGCTGGAACTGGTACATTTCAGCCCGGACCAGCCAAGGGAGAATCTCTCGGATTACCTTGCGAAAAAACTAAACTATGATTACAATTACCTTAGCAATGTATTTTCTGAAACCGAAGGCATCACCATCGAAAAATATTACATCGCCCAACGCATTGAAAAAGTAAAGGAACTCCTGGTATACGGCGAACTGACCTTGAGTGAAATAGCCTGGCAACTGGGCTACAGCAGCGTCGCTTACCTCAGCAACCAGTTCAAAAAGGTAACGGGCCTCAGCCCCAGTCATTTTAAAAAGCTGGGCATCGAAAAACGAAAGCCGCTCGATAATCTGTAAATTTTACAACTTTTGTCAGGAATCCGGTAACAGTTTCCGCTGCCGGCCATCTGACCTTTGTGCCATCATCTTTCATAAAAAAAGATCATGGCTGATTCAAACAACACTTTTATCCTTCCACTTGAAAATGTGGAAAGCGAACATTGCGCTTTGCTGGTTGATAAAACACTGGGAAAGATTCCGGGCATTGACACACACAAAGTGGAACTCAACAACCGCAGGGCGATCGTCAGCACCGGGCAACCCGACAAAGTTCTGAAGGATGCCGTTACGGCGATCCGCGACATCGGTTACAAGGTCAGTACCCTGAAGATGAGTTTCCCTGTCTTACACATGACCTGCGCCTCCTGTGCGGTCAGTGTGGAGAGCATGCTGAAAAATCAGCCGGGGGTGGTGAATGCTTCCGTAAATTATGCCAATGCCAGCGCCAGTGTGGAGTTTGTACCGGGTATAACAGAACCGGCCATCTTCCGGAAAGCGATTCAGGCCATCGGGTACGACCTCTTTCTGGAAGAAAAAAACAAAAATGCGAAAACACTGGAGGAAATTCATGAACGGAGCTTTCGCAAGCTCAGGGTTAAAACCCTGGGAGCCGTTTTGCTCTCGCTGCCCCTGATGATCATCGGTATGTTTTTTATGCACATGCCCTATGCCAATGAAATCATGTGGGTGCTCAGCACGCCGGTCGTGTTGTGGTTTGGCAAAGATTTTTTTATCAACGCCTATAAACAATCCCGTCACGGCAGTGCCAACATGGATACGCTGGTGGCCCTGAGTACCGGCATCGCCTACAGCTTTAGTGTGTTCAACACCCTCTTGCCGCATTACTGGCACGAAAGAGGATTGCATGCTCATGTATATTTCGAAGCGGCCTCGGTGATCATCGCCTTCATCCTCCTCGGAAAACTGCTGGAAGAAAAAGCCAAAGGCAATACCTCTTCCGCGCTGAAAAAACTGATCGGACTGCAGGCGAAAACGGTGAACCTGATACAGCAGGATGGCAGTATCATCGACAGGCCTTTGGAGGAAGTGCAAGAAGGCGATCTTCTGCTGGTGAAACCCGGCGAAAAAATTCCGGTAGACGGCATGGTTGTAAACGGCTCTTCGTTCGTGGATGAAAGCATGATCAGCGGTGAGCCCATGGCCGTGCTGAAAGAGAAAGACGAAAAGGTATTTGCCGGCACCCTCAACCAGAAAGGAAGCTTCCGCTTTACAGCCAGCAAAGTGGGGAATGAAACCATGCTGTCACAAATCATCCAAATGGTGCAGGAAGCGCAAGGCAGCAAATCACCGGTACAGAAAACGGTGGATAAAATTGCCGGCATCTTTGTACCCGTCGTCATCGGCCTTTCCCTGCTGAGTCTGCTGGCCTGGTATCTGCTCGGTGGAGAAAACGGGATCACGCAGGGCATCCTGGCCATGATCACAGTGCTCATCATTGCCTGCCCCTGCGCCTTAGGTCTTGCCACACCCACGGCAGTGATGGTGGGTATCGGCAAAGCAGCAGCGGCGGGTATTCTCATCAAAGACGCACAGAGCCTGGAGGTAGCCGGGAAAACAGAGGCGGTGGTGCTGGATAAAACAGGAACCATTACAGAAGGTCGTCCGATGGTGACCGATGTACAATGGAGCCCGGGCGAAGAAAAGCAGGCAGCTGTCCTTTTCAGCATGGAGAAAATGTCGGAACACCCGCTGGCGGAAGCCATCACCCGTCACTACTCCGATGAGAAAAGTCTGGAGATTTCGGACTTCATCAGTATCACCGGAAAAGGCGTCAGCGCTTCGTTTGGCGGCCGCACCTTCCTGGCCGGTACTAAAAAACTGATGGAAGAAAACAAGGTTTTCATTCCTCAGGATTTGCAGGAAGCCTTCCAGCGGTTTTCGCAGCAATCCAAAACTGTGCTCTGGTTTTCTGATACGGAAAAAGCGCTCGGCGTGGTGGCCATCGCCGACAGGATCAAGGAAAGTTCAAAGGAAGCCATAGCCGAATTGCGTAGCATGGGCATTGAAGTGTACATGCTCACCGGCGACAATGAAAACACCGCGGCGCACATCGCCAGGGAAACCGGAATCAGCCGGTACAAATCCTCAGTACTTCCGAATGAAAAAGCGCTCTTCATCAAGGAACTGCAGGCAACGGGAAAGGTGGTGGCCATGGTTGGTGACGGCATCAACGACAGTACTGCACTGGCCCAGGCCGATGTCAGCATCGCCATGGGCAAAGGCTCCGACATTGCGATGAACGTGGCCGGCATGACCATCATCTCCTCCGACCTCCGCAAAATTGCACAGGCCATACGCCTCTCACGTCAAACGGTAAAGACTATACGACAAAACCTGTTCTGGGCCTTTATTTACAATGTGATCGGAATCCCGGTGGCGGCAGGGCTCCTCTACCCGGTCAACGGCTTCCTGCTGAACCCGATGATTGCAGGTGCCGCCATGGCTTTCAGCAGCATCAGCGTGGTCAGCAACAGCCTGATATTGAAATACAGAAAATAAGGTATAAAAATCATTAACTCATCCGATTCTAAAAACAACACAAAATGGAAAACACACTAAAATTCAAAACCAACATCAAATGCCAGGGTTGCATCGACCAGGTCAGTCCTTACCTCGATGGTGCTGAAGGCCTCTGCCACTGGAGTGTGGACACCTCGAATCCTGACTTCATCCTGGAAGTGCATTCCACCGGAATCAGCGAAAAGGAAGTAAAGCAGGCTGTTGAAAAAGCCGGTTTCACCATCGAAAAAACAAACTGACATGAAACGTCTTCTCCTGCTTCTCACCCTCTTCACCCTGCACACCGGAATCTTCCAGGCGGCGGTGAACAACCTGCAAGCCCTCGTCATCACGTACGGGGAGCTGACCGATGCCCTCGTGGACAGCAACAGTAAAATGGCTGCTGAAAAAGCCAGGAAGTTTGCATCCATCCTGGGCGCCATACCCCTTGCCGGACTGAGTAAGCCGGAAGGCCATGTTTTAAAAAAGAACAAGGAAAAAATGCTGGAGTTAGCCGGCAGCATTGCTAAATCAGCCGACGTTGAAGTACAAAGAAAATCGTACGCGCAACTTTCTGAAATCATGTGGACGCTGGTAAAGGCATCGGGAAGCATTGCCGGACCCTTGTATTACCAGTACTGCCCCATGAAGAAATGGTACTGGATCAGTAATACAGCGGCCATCCGGAATCCCTTTTATGGCATCAAAATGTTAACCTGCGGAAGCACCAGTGATACCCTGAAATAACATGAAACGAAACCTGCTCTTCCTACTCACGCTCCTGGTATGGATCCGTTCCGATGCCCAGTCATTGAAAAAATACCACCTGGTGATCAGCGATACCATGGTAAACTACAGCGGAAAGACCCGCATGGCCATGGCCATCAACGGAAAAATTCCAGGGCCCGAACTACACTTTACCGAAGGGGATACCGCGGTGATCAGCATTGAAAACCGGATGCATCACGAAACCTCGATTCACTGGCACGGTCTGCTCCTGCCCAATGAACAGGACGGTGTACCCTATCTCACCACGGCTCCCGTCAAAGCCATGGGGAATCATGAATACAGGTTTGTCATCCGTCAGAGCGGTACCTATTGGTATCATTCGCATACCATGCTTCAGGAACAATCGGGCATCTACGGCGCCTTCATCATCTCCAAAAGAGAAAAAGACAGCCTGCCTGAGCATACGGTATTGCTAAGCGACTGGAGCGATGAAGACCCGCATCAGATTGAGCGTTCCCTGCACGGCGCCACAGACTGGTATGCCATCAAAAAAGGGGCCGTACAGAGTTATACCGAAGCCGCCCGTAAAAAGCACCTCGGCACCAAATTCGTAAATGAATTCAAGCGCATGCACGCCATGGATGTAAGTGATGTGTACTACGAAAGTATGCTGGCCAACGGGAAGCTGAAAGACTCCGTGCCGCAATACAAAAAAGGAGACCGCATTCGCCTCAGGGTGATCAACGGCAGTTCCTCCACCTACTTCTGGCTGCATTATGCCGGCGGAAAAATAACGGTGGTGGCCAGCGATGGCGTCGATGTTGAACCCGTGGAGGTAGACCGCCTGATTGTAGGTGTATCGGAGACGTATGATGTGGTGGTCAGCATTCCTGAGGAGGGCAGCTATGAATTTGCCGCAACCGCGGAAGACCGTTCAAACGGTACCTCCCTGTGGCTGGGCAGCGGAGAAGCCCGTCCGGCAGAACAGCTGCCACGTCTGAAATACTTTGAAGGCATGAAAATGATGAACGACATGATGACGGTTGGCGGCAAAATGAAAGACATGGGCATGAACATGGGATTGCAGCAAATGGACATGAACATTGTGATGTATCCTGAAATCAGCGGATACGATGATCGGCCGGAAGGTACGGCACCGGCCCCCAGCGTACCCGTGACCCTGAATTACGCGATGCTGAAATCACCGGTCAGGACCACCCTACCGGCAGGGCCTGTCCGTGAACTGCACTTCGAACTGACGGGAAATATGAACCGCTATGTATGGACGGTCAATAACAAAACCATATCCGAAAGTGATAAAATCCTGATTGAAGGCGGAGAAAACATACGCATTGTGGTAACCAACAATTCGATGATGCGGCATCCTATGCACCTGCACGGACATTTTTTCCGTCTGCTGAACGGGCAGGGGGATTATTCGCCGCTGAAAAATGTGATGGACATCCTGCCCATGGAAACGGACACCATCGAATTCCATGCTTCGGAAGGATACGGCGACTGGTACTTCCATTGCCACATTCTCTACCACATGATGGCCGGCATGGGTCGCATCTTCACTTACAAGGATTCTCCTCCCAATCCGCAGATCGCAGATCCGGAGAAAGCATTGCGCATGGTGTATCACGACGACAGAAGATTCTACACCACAGCGGAGATCGCGCTGGAAAGCAACGGCAGCGACGGGGAAATCACACACGCCAACACGAGGTGGTTCCTGCAGGCCGAATGGCGACTGGGCATCAACAACAGAAAGGGCTTTGAAACGGAAGCGCATGTCGGAAGGTTTCTGGGAGCCAACCAGTTTGCGATGGTGTATACCGGCTGGGATCTACGCTACCGCAAAGGCGGTCATGACGAAGAGAATATTTTCGGATACAGCAACACGAAAGACCAGCGTTCTGTCCTTTGCCTTGGATTTCGCTACGTCCTGCCCTGGTTCATCACCACGGATGTCAGGCTCGATTCGGATGGCGAGGTGCGCATGCAGCTGAAGCGTGAAGACATCCCGCTATCAAAAAGAGTACGCTTGTGGGGAATGATCAACAGTGATCTGGAGTACAGCGCCGGCGCTCGGTACATCTTTACAAAATACCTATCCCTCTCATCCCACTACGACAGCGATATGGGCCTCGGCGGTGGACTGACCATCACTTACTGAAAAGAATCGCTGTGCTGATCAAAGCAGACTGCTTTTTTGCTTCACCCTTTCGATAGCGGCGGTATAGCGGCGAATCGCTTCATCTGAAAGACTGTAAAGAATCGCCTTCGTATAATAATCCAGTGCGTCCTCCCATTTGGCCTGCCGCTCGTAAAGATTTCCGAAAAGATGGTAAATGCGGTCTTTCTCTATGCCGGGAACTTCAAGGGCTTTGTTGAGTACGGCCACCGTTTCGGTGCCTTTGTCGAGACGCAGGAGCAAATCGCCGTAATCGTAGTACAGGTCGGGATAGGCCGGCGCCTGCCGCATCGCCAGACGGAAAGCTTCTTCGGCGGCTAGATAATCCAGCAAATGCTCCATCAGGATCCTCCCGTATAAAGCCTGGGCCTTACCGTGATCGCTCTGCCGTGACAAGAGCACCCGCAGTTCAGCCAATGCTTCTCCCGTACGTCCTTCGCCGAGATGTTGCTGAATCAATAGAAACTGCTGTGCGTTCGTGTCTGCCATGCCCACGGGCCGGTATAGACCCATTTACTCAGGTGTAAAAATGGGGCTCCGGCCGGCTTTTCAGGGGACGAAGGTGGTGAATTTGGCCGATTTTCGGGTAAAACAGGGGACCTGCGGGGTCAAATGCATGGCAGACACTCCACACAGACGCACCCGGCGTGAACCCTGCTTAATTCCTTCCCGGCCCGGAAACAGCCGATCCGGCGGAAGATACAGGTCAGGTTTTGTGACGAACAGCCAGGTGTACTTGATCTTCAGAAAACACAGCGCACCATGGCGGTGACCGGACTTCAGCATCTCGCCCCGCCTGATGCAATCTGCAACATACAAATCGTTCAGGTGCGTAAGGAGATCGGCAAAACAGGCTGGGTATTGATTGCAGTCCCTTGTTGAACAGGCCGAAAAACCGGGGACTACGTCCCCGCCCCG
>JAEUTF010000094.1 GCA_016788185.1 Bacteroidia bacterium
ATGCTCAGGTTGAGGGTGGCGATAATCAGCAGGATGGCCACAGGCACCTTGTACTGGAGCAGGATCTTCATCATGGTGGAAGGCGTTGAGGGATGGCGAAATCAGCTTCGTGGGGTGGAGGGTTTCAGGTTGAAGAGATAAGCGATCATAAAAGTGAATTGCTGGCAGCTGCCCGGTCCGGTCGAATAATTGGTGGTTCGTATATCGTCCATGCTTTTGATGATGCCCTGTGAAAAGCGCAGGGAAAAGGATAGCATATTATCCCCCTGTGGCACATACATGCCTGTACCAAGCAGAAACATAAAGTCGCCGTTGCCTTCGGTGTACAAATTCAGCGAAGGATCATCCCGGATCGTTTCAAAAAGACGCAGCCCGAGCGCTCCGCCGATGTCCAGTGTAAAGGCGGTGCGGCCTTTGTTGATGCTGTGCTGGTACAGAAAGGGGATTTCAAAGGAGTGCAGCGTGACCGAGTAGTCGTCAAAATAATAGGAGGTTTGTCCGGCAAGGGTTTTGACCGACGTGGCTTTCAGGCCTCGTTGCGAATAGCGGGCTTCGGCTTTGAAGCGGCTGTTGGCATCCAGCAGGCAGGTCCAGTCGATGCCAAGGGTGAAGCCGTGAAAGGCGTGGTACCGGCTCTTATCTTCCGGATAGAAGTCGTCCTTGTTGATGGCAATTTTGGAAAGCACATAGCCCCCTACGGGCCCCAGGTAGTGTTGGTTGGTGCCATTTCCCCAGGCGCTGGACGATAAGATCATTTGCTCCATGTCCTGCAGTTTTTCCGGCGGCAGTTCCCCTTCGGAGGCCTGCCCCTCTTCTCTGAAGCGGAAATTTTCGATGTAGCCCTGCCCGTAATTGATGAAGTGAACGGAGCGGTTGCTGTAAGCCTGCGTGAGGGTTTCTCCGTACGGGATAAAATAGGTGGAGTCGTGGGTTATTTTTACCACGGAGCCGGTCAGGAAGGTGCCGCTTTTCAGGTTGAGGGTGATGCTGTAATGCTGATTTTCGTCGCCGATCTGATAGTGGCTGTAGAGGATCGTATCCCGCTTGTTGAACACGATGTGCTTCAGGTCCCGTTTGGAAAGTTCCAGGGCTTTTTCCTTGTTCAGAGGAACGAAGCGGATCCAGGTTGCATGGATGCTGAGTTCTCCGGTGACAAAGCGGTTTTTATTGTCGGTGACGATTTCAATCTGGGCGCTGGCGGGAAGGCTCATCCCTATGCCGGATCCTACAAGCAGGATCATCGTTTTCCGGAGCAGGTAACTTCGGAAGAAATACCAGAAGAGTTCCCTGGCGGGAAGGGGGACAAGGCATGAAGGAGGTAAAAAATACTTCATCGACCTGAATTTTTTCGGGAGGCGGAAAGGCCGTCCCGGTTTACTTAGTAAGAATAGCGAAAAAAGCAATCCGTGCCTGCGGCCGGTGCTGATTTTTTTGGGTCCGGATTGAAATTGGCGTTTCGTGCAGTTGGGTTTGATCGTTGGGAGGGTTCGCGGGGGTTAAAGCCTCGGGTTTTTATTTGAACAAAGGATGCATACAGGTGAAATGGGCCAGGGATTCATAAAGAGATGGGAAGTGCATTAAAACAAATGGGCCACGGATCATCATGATTGGTTATGATCGTTTATGATTTGTTCAAGGGTGATTTTG
>JAEUTF010000104.1 GCA_016788185.1 Bacteroidia bacterium
AACAAAAGACTAAATCTACACGGCAAAAACTCACCCAAAAAAGCAACCAAAAATGCGTCAAAAAATGGTAGTCATTCTGGGGCGGAAATCGCTGGTCAATCTGACGCGGAAAATGGTGGTCACTCTAGATGGAATTTACAATACAGTAAATATCCAGGAATTTATAAAGACCTAGAAACCGGAAATTTTTGGACTGAAACAGATATTAAGATTTACGAGTCAAAAAATCCGGGTGACTTTGTTTTTCTACTATTCCAAACCGATGAAATAGGCTCTGAACTTGAAATTAACCTTACTAGGTTTATCAGTGGAGTGATTGAATTGTAATTTTGTTCTAATTTTACTTAAACTTCTTCACTATGTTCATCACTATTATCTCACTGATATTACAAACTGGTTTGTTATTTTCAGCAGTACAGCAAAGTTTTATTGCATATTTCAAAATCAAGGCCTCCGATGATTTTGAGAAGGTTAAAGACTATGCAATGATTCCCGCACTAATTTGGGGTTTGTTTTTCCTGTCAGTTCTTGTGGCTCCCATAATTTTAACCAAACTTTCAATTTTGGTAAATTCTTAGGAAACATCAATTTACTGTCCCCTATACTATCCCCTATAAATAAAAACCTCCACATAATACTGAATAACAGTACCTTGTGGAGGTTAATCGTACCCGGGATCGGGGTCGAACCGATACGATATTGCTATCACTGGTGTTTGAGACCAGCGCGTCTACCTATTCCGCCACCCGGGCATTTCAATCAAAGGTCAAGATGTGCATTGTAACCTGAAAATCAGTTGTTTTCCCTGTCAGGAATTGGGCCCGAATCAGTTTACAAGACTGCAAAGGTAATACAAAAGCCATTTCTTCAAAGACATTGATCCGATGACAATTCCGGCATCCGGGTTCCTACGCCTTGACGATTTTACTCGTCTGTATCATTTGTTTCATTATTTTGATTCCGGTAATGATAATTTCGCCCTTGCTTCAAATGAAGTATTCCGTAGTTCTACCTTCGAAAAAATCTATATGAGAAAGTCTTTAGTTGTGGTCCACCTGCTGGTATTGTATTTTCTGCCTGTAAAGGCACAGAACCTGTTGTTTGTTCCGGATACGCTGTCCGGCACCTCCTTCGTGTTAAATATTTACGATACGGCAAAGGTTTTTTATCCTGGCTTCAGCACCAACACATTCGGTGTGAACGGAGCCTACCTGGGTCCCACACTGTTGATGAACAAAGGGGATTCGGTGAACATCCAGGTGCAGAACAATCTGATGGATACCACCACCATTCACTGGCATGGGATGCACGTGTCGGCGATGAACGACGGTGGTCCGCATGTCGTGATTCCTCCGGGTACAGTGTGGAATCCTTCTTTTACCGTGAGAGATCATGCGGCAACCTATTGGTATCATCCCCACCTGCACATGATGACCAACCTGCATGCTACAATGGGTGCGGCGGGCGTGGTGATTGTGAGAGACCCGCAGGAAGCAGCGCTGAATATTCCCAGAACCTATGGCGTGGATGATTTTCCGCTCGTGCTCCAGTCGAAGTGCTTCGATGCAAACAAACAGATCGTCGTTCACAACGCTTCCGACAGTGTGATGCTGGTCAACGGTACCCTGCAGGCCTATCTTCCTGTACCTGCACAGTTCATCCGTATGCGTCTGCTCAATGCCTCATCCGAAAGGGTGTACAACCTGGGTCTTCAGGGCAATCAGTCCTTCTATCAGATGGCCACGGACGGAGGCTTGCTGGATGCCCCGGTTTCGCTGACCAGACTCCGGCTTGCCCCCGGCGAAAGAGCCGAAATACTGGTGGATTTTAGCGGGATGGTCGGTCAATCGACTTTTCTGATGAGTTATGCCTCTGAACTGCCGAATGCGATCTATGGCGCCGCACAGCCGGGTATGGGGCCCGGCCAGGTCATTCCGGGATATACGTCCAATCCACTGAACGGTGTAAACTTCAATATCATGCGCTTTGATGTGGTGGCCCCGACTGCCGGAGCCATTACCACGGTTCCGGCGGCCCTGGTGCCCAATGCGCCCTGGCCCGTGAACAGCGCGAACGCCTTTAAAACACTGACTTTTTCACCGGTAAACATGGGGCCGACCGCCATTCAGGGGCCCTTCCTGATCAACAATACCGGATTTGATATGGGCGTGGTGAATTATTCCATTCCCTATGACAACATTGAAATCTGGACCCTGACCAATCAATCGCCAATCGCACATCCTTTTCACATTCATGCGGTGCAGTTTTACATCACCGAAATCAATGGACTTCCGGCTCCTGCTAATATGGCAGGGCGTAAGGATGTGGTGTTGGTGCCAGCCATGCAAACCGTGAAATTCATTACTAAGTTTGAAAGCTTTTGCGATTCCATGGGCATGTACATGTATCACTGCCATATGCTGACCCACGAAGACGATGGCATGATGGGGCAATTTGTTGTAAGCTGTCCGGCCGGAGTGGGTATGGATGAAAGTCCGATGGGCGGGAACCTTCAGATTTATCCGAATCCCTCGAATGGATCCATACACATTGATGCCGGCGAACATGTATCGCTGGAAAGAGCGGAGGTGTTTACGATGACCGGAAAATTGCTTCTGGGCAGCAACAACCTGGAAGCCCGCAACACGGTCCTGGATCTGAGCCATCTGGCTTCCGGAGTGTACCTGGTAAAAGTGTGGACCAGCGCCGGCCTGATGGTCCAGCGGATCAGCCTGACGGATTAGGTTTTCCCGTCCTTTTGCCTGTGAACAAGGCAAGAAGGAAATACGGATCCAATTCGAATCCCGTATAGTTGTAAGTAATTATAATTCAGGCCTCTGAAGTTAAGTTAAGGCCTCGGCCTGACCCCGTTGAAAAGGGGGCCATTTCAACAATACCGATTTTCAACAAGGAATTGTTTATTCATTTTGATAAGCGGGTAATTTTTAGTTTCTTTGCAGCCCTTTTACAAGAAGGAAAAATATGGCGCGGCAGGTCAAAATATTCTCCGGTACAGCTTCGAGGTACCTCGCAGAGCAAATCGCTGATTGCTACGGTGCCCCTCTCGGTGACGTTAAGGTGGCGCGTTTCAGCGACGGTGAGTTCTCGCCTTCTTTTGACGAAAGTGTCCGTGGCTGCGATGTTTTTATCATTCAGAGTACCTTTTCTCCAACCGACAACCTGTTTGAGCTCCTGATGCTCATTGATGCCGCAAAACGGGCTTCTGCCCACTATATCACAGCGGTAATCCCCTATTTCGGCTATGCCCGCAGCGACCGGAAAGACAAACCCAGGGTGGCCATTGCCTCTAAAATGGTAGCCAACCTGCTGACCGCTGCCGGAGTGACCAGGGTAATGACGATGGATCTTCATGCCCCCCAGATACAGGGATTCTTTGATGTGCCGGTGGATCACATGGATGCCTCTGCCATCTTCGTCCCCTATATCAAGAGTCTGGATCTGCCCAACATGATGATTTGCGCGCCGGACATGGGCGGAGTGCACAGAGCCAGGACTTATGCTTCTTACTTCAATGCCGACATGTCCATCATCGACAAGCACCGGAAACGGGCCAACGAAATCGAAGGCATGCAGGTCATCGGGGATGTGAGCGGCCGTGACTGTATCCTGGTTGACGATATTGTGGATACGGCCGGTACGCTGACCAAGGCGGCCAGCCTGTTGATCGACAGAGGTGCAGCCAGTGTCCGGGCTTTCTGTACCCACCCCGTATTGAGCGGCCAGGCCTATGAGCGCATTGCCGACTCCAACCTCACCGAACTGGTGGTTTGTGATACCATACCCCTTCGCAAACCCGGTATAAAAATCAAGCAGCTGCCCACCGCTGCCTTATTCGCTAAAGCAATCCAGAGAGTGTATTCGTATGAATCCATCAGTTCACTCTTTGTAAAAGGTTAATACAATTCTCAGAAATGAAAACGATTGAAATTAAAGGTTCGAAAAGGTCTGACATGACCAAGCAATCCGTGAAGGCGCTCCGCAACAACGAAGAAGTACCCTGTGTACTCTACGGCGGTGCAGAACCTGTGCACTTCTCCGCCCTCCTGGCTGATTTCAAAGGCCTGGTGTATACGCCGGATGTTTACATGGTAAAACTGCTGATTGATGGTCAGGAATACCTGAGCATTATGCAGGATATTCAGTTTCACCCGGTCACGGACATCATCCAGCATGTCGATTTCCTGGCGGTTACGGATGATAAAGCCATTACCATCAACATCCCGATCAAATTCAACGGTGCATCCGAAGGGGTGAAGCAAGGGGGTAAACTGGTTACCAAAGTGCGTCGACTCAAAGTAAAGGCGCTCCCGTCCAAATTGCCCGATTACATTACCATCGATATTACCCCGCTTAAAATCGGTGGCAATATCCGTGTGCGTGATCTGAGCATCGACGGCGTTACCTTCATGGATTCACCTTCGAATGTGATCGTAGGGGTGCGCATGACGCGTAATGTTGCTGCAGAAGCTACACCTGAAAAGAAATAATACTTGATTCATTTCAGCCAGGAGGAACCCGTAAAGTGGTTCCTTTTGGTGTTTAATAAAGCGAGCGTATTGCCGTGAAATACCTGATAGCCGGTCTGGGAAATATCGGTCCTGATTATGTCCATACCCGCCACAACATCGGATTCGACGTCGTGGAGCAGGTGGCCTCTGCACTGGGGGCGAGTTTCAGCAGCGATAAGAAAGCCTGGGTGGCCGAAGCCCGGCATAAAGGCCGCAGCCTCCTGCTCATTAAGCCCACCACTTACATGAATCTGAGTGGTGAAGCTGTAAGATATTGGCTCACAACGCAGAAAATACCTCAGGAAAACCTGTTAATTGTAACTGACGATCTGGCTCTGCCTTTCGGAACCCTTCGGTTGAGGCCCTCCGGGGGGGCAGCCGGCCACAACGGATTGACGAGTATTATTGAATGCCTTCAAAATGAGCGATTTGCACGCTTAAGATTCGGGATCGGCAGTGATTTTCCGAAGGGAAGACAGGTGGATTATGTGCTGGGACATTGGTCGGCGGAAGAAGCCGCCATCCTCCCGGAGAAAGTGAAGCAGGCGGAAGAAATGGTGAAGAGTTTTGCTACCCTGGGTATCCAGCCTACCATGAATTTGTACAATAACAAGTAACGGCAGGATATTTGCTGTTGCCCAAGAACCAAAACCAGATGCCCATGAAACGCATCCTCTACGCACTGATCATCTTTAGTATAGTTAGCCTTCCGTTCGGTTCCGTTTTTGCCCAGGCGGACGCGAACGATCAAAAATTATCCGCCGTTCAAAAGGAAACCAGCATAGCACTCTACCCGATGCCGGTTAGCGGCACGCTGCACATCGCATTCAATAAACCGCTTGCTGAAAACCCCGTGGTGCTGGTGTACGATATGATCGGAAACATGCTCGAAAACATTACCGTCGACCGTGAAGCGGCAGCAGCCTTTACGGTGAACCTCAGCGGCAAACGTCCCGGATTCTACTTCATCAAGGTGCAATGCGGAGAAGAGACCTTTTCAAGACGAATCACGGTTTCGCCTTAACGATATCCTATCTGAACGGAGTCTTTCACTGAAAAATAAAGAAATTAAAAAAAGGGGTTGAATCCGGTTCAGCCCCTTTTTCTTTTTTGCAATCGTTCCAACTTTACGGATTGCTTTTTTCCGGAGCTGCAACGGACTTTATACCGAGTTCCCTGAGTTGTTCATCATGAATGAGGGATGGCGCATCGATCATGACATCCCGGCCCGAATTGTTTTTCGGGAAAGCGATAAAGTCGCGGATCCCTTCCGATCCTCCAAAAAGTGAACACAGCCTGTCAAAACCGAAGGCGATGCCTCCGTGCGGCGGCGCTCCGAATTCGAAAGCGTTCATCAGGAAGCCGAACTGAGCCTGTGCTTCCTCATCGCTGAAACCCAGTATGCTGAACATTTTCTTCTGAAGGTCCTTGTTGAAGATCCGGATGCTGCCACCGCCCACTTCAACACCGTTGATGACCAGGTCGTAGGCGTTCGCCCTGACCTTGCCCGGATCACGGTCAAGCATAGCAATGTCTTCCGGGAGGGGTGAAGTAAAGGGATGGTGCATGGCGAACCAGCGATTCACGTCTTCTCCCCATTCCAGGAGCGGGAAATCCAGCACCCACAGGCACTGGTAATGGTCTTTGTTGCGCAGACCGAGCCGGGTTCCCATTTCCAGGCGCAGTTCACTGAGCGCTTTGCGGGTCTTAGCGGCAGGGCCGGCGAGGATGAGCAACAGATCTCCTTCCACAGCGCCCATGGCTTCCGCCCACTTTTTCAGCTCGTCGGCCGGGTAGAATTTATCGACACTCGATTTGAAACTTCCGTCCGTACCATATTTCACATATACCAGGCCGTTAGCTCCTATCTGCGGACGTTTTACAAAGTTCGTGAGTTCATCGGTTTGCTTACGGGTATACTCCGAGCAGCCTTTGGCGCAGATGCCCACCACCAGTTCGGCATCGTCAAATACTTTGAACCCCCTGCCTTTTACCAGGGTGTTGAGCTCGCAGAAGCGCATGTCGAAACGGGTGTCGGGCTTGTCGTTTCCATAAAACTTCATGGCATCGGCATAACTCATGCGGGGCAGTGTTCCGGGGTCGGTTCCCTTTACGGTTTTGAAAAGATGGCGCACCAGCCCTTCGAAAGTCTCGAGGATGTCTTCGCGTTCCACGAAGCTCATCTCGCAATCGATCTGGGTGAATTCCGGTTGCCGGTCAGCACGGAGGTCTTCATCACGGAAGCATTTCACAATTTGATAGTACCGGTCGAAGCCGGCTACCATCAGCAACTGCTTGAAGGTTTGCGGCGACTGGGGCAAAGCATAAAACTGACCCTGATTCATCCGTGAAGGGACCACAAAATCACGGGCACCTTCCGGGGTGGATTTAATCAGGACGGGTGTTTCCACTTCCAAAAAGTGTTGCCGGTCAAGGTAATTGCGGGTCTCGATGGCGATGCGATGGCGTAGTTCGAGGTTGGCGCGAACACTGCCGCGCCGGAGATCCAGGTACCTGTATTTCATCCGCAGGTCATCCCCTCCGTCCGTCTGATCTTCAATGGTAAATGGGGGGGTGAGGGATGAATTCAGGATCTCCAGTTCATCCACGATGATCTCGATGTCGCCGGTAGGCATTTTGGCGTTTTTGCTCTCCCTCTCTTTCACCAGGCCACTGGCGCGGATAACAAATTCTCGTCCCAGCTGCCTTGCTTTTTCGCACAGGCCGGCATGGCTGTCCATGTTGAAGGCCAATTGAGTGAGTCCATACCGGTCGCGTAAGTCGATGAAAGTCATGCCTCCCAGGTCGCGGGAACGCTGCACCCAGCCGCTGAGGCTGACGCGTTTCCCGGAATCCCCGATCCTTAATTCTCCGCAGGTATGTGTTCTGAGCATAGAAATTCTGAATATGGCTACGAATTTAGTCGGAATGTAGCAATCGCCCTGCATCGGGAAGCTACATTTAGCCGGGCTTTTCTGATCTTTGAATCGCAATAAAAATCTGCCTTCCGGAGTTATCTTAGTCCCGGCCATCGAATGAAACGCTTCTTCTTTCTCTTTGTATCTTTCTGTTTATCACTCCCTGCCCTGCGCGCCCAGCCTTTTGCCATTGGAAACTGGCGGGAGCACCTGCCCTACCTGCAGGGTAAAGCCGTGGCCATCACCGCCGACCGGGTGTACTGCGCCACCGCCGATGGTCTTTTCGCCCTGCAGCGCAGCGATAACAGCCTGCGCCGCTTTTCAAAGCTGAACGGTCTGAATGATTTTGGTATTCAGACTTTTATTTACAGCCCGGATTATAAGGTACTCGTGATTGCGTACAGCAATACCAACATCGACCTCTTGTACGACGATGACAAGGTGATCAACCTGAGCGACATCAAGCGGAAAAATATTCCGGGCAGCAAGGTGATCAACCGCATGAGCGCCGACGGACGATACATTTACCTCTCCTGCGGCTTTGGCATTGTGGTGCTGGATCTTCAAAGGAGAGAAATCAAGGATACCTATTACATCAGCAATGCCAGCGCTTCTCCCGAAATCATGGATGTGGCGAGCGATGCCACCTGGCTCTATGCCGCCGCCGATGATGGCGTATACAGAGCCGCCCTGAACGACCCCTTCATCGCTAACTTCAATGCATGGACGAAGATTCTGGGAGATACAGGGAATCAGGGCGTATTTAACCATGCCGAGTTCTTCAGCAATACCCTGCTGGTGAATTACAACCGTGCGGCGTCGGATACCCTGCTGGCCTGGAACGGATCCTGGGGACAGGCTCTTCCTCCCGAACTCCAGGGGCCGGCGCGAAAGCTGAACTTTCAGCAAGCAGGAGGGGAACTGTACATGACCGAAGCTTCCGGACTCAGTGTCTTCGACAATGCACTTGCCCGCATCCGTTATATAGATGGTACCCTGGTGACCGCCCCTGATTTCAACGATGGAATGGAAGATGCCTCCGGGGATGCCTGGATCGCGGATAAAACCAGAGGCCTGCTCCGGGTGAGTGCCAACGGCTATGAGAATTTTTTACCGGAAGGTCCCAATTCACCGCGCTGCGCAGCCATGCAGGTGGTGGACGGTACGCTGTGGGTGATTCACGGACCCAAAAACCGTGGCTGGAGAAATGCCTACCAGTACGATGGATTTTCAGTATTCAGCGGAAGCAACTGGGTCAGTTACGACGGCAAAGCGGCGCAAACCCCCTTGTTCCCGCAGTATAATTTTTACGATAACATGAGTCTTGCGGTGGATCCTTCCGATAAGAACCATCTGTTCATCGGATCTTCGGGAGCCGGGCTGATTGAATTTAAAAACGGACAGGTGATTGCGCATTACGACACCGCCAATTCGCCCATACAGGGTCAGTTTGGGAACCCCGGTCA